>DAHXNW010000059.1 GCA_027365195.1 Acetobacteraceae bacterium | reverse complement strand
CGGGGCGCGCTGGCTGCTGCTGCAGAACGAGGTGCCGGAGGCGGCCAATCGCGCCGCCGCACTGGCCGCGCGTCGCGCCGACTGCAAGGTGATGCTGAATGCCGCTCCGGCGCGTCCGCTGCCGTCGGATCTTGCGAGCCTGCTCGACATTCTCGTGGTCAATGCCTTGGAGGCGGAGGCGCTGAGCGGGGTTGCGGTGCGCGATGCGGCCTCCGCTCTCGCCGCGGCCGAGGCGCTGTGTGCAGGGCCGGCCGCCGTGATCGTCACCGCCGGGGGTACCGGGTTGGCGCTCGCCACCGGCGGCGGCATGCGGGTGCGGATGGCCGCGCATGCGGTAAGGGTGGTCTCGACGCATGGCGCCGGCGATGGCTTCATTGGCGCACTCGCCGCCCGGCTCGCGTTGGGAGACCCGCTCGAGACAGCGCTGCGCTATGCCAATGCGGCAGCCGCGCTGCTGGTGGCGAGCGCACCGGAGGCGCGCGCGGCGCTTGATCCAGCGGCGGTGGCGATGCTGCTGGCGGAATGATGAGGGAATCGCCGGGCGGGGACTATGCGCCCCGCGCAATGTGGCTAGGGTATGATAGCTTTAGCCTGCACCGGCCCGCACCCCCACCCGGCCACCCATTCAGTATACTGTCATGGGTGGCCGGGTGGGGGTCCGGGCCGGTGCAGACTCGACTTGATAATATCATGCTCTAGACTGCGAACGATAATAACACTGGAGGAGACCCATCCATGCCCAGCTTCACCCGCCGCAACGCGGTTCGCCTGCTCGGCTCCGGCCTCGTTGCCGCCTCCGCCGGACTGCCGCGCGGCGCGCGCGCCGCCGAGAAGCAGATGACCACCGTGGTCAAGATCGCCGGCGTCCCCTGGTTCAACTATCTCGACGCCGGGCTGCAGGCCGGCGGCAAGAAATTCGGCATCGCGGTGTCGATGGTCGGCCCCGCGCATGTCGATCCGGCGCAGCAGGTGCGCCTCGTCGAGGATCAGATCGCCCGCAAGGTCGATGTGCTCGGCCTCGTGCCGCTCGACGTCAAAGTGCTCGCCCCGGTGCTGGCGCGCGCCCAGCAGGCCGGCATTCTGGTGATCACCCAGGAAGGCCCCGACCAGGAGGGCCGCACCTGGGATGTGGAGTTGCTCGATTCCAAGGTGTTCGGCGAGATGCAGATGCAGGCGCTCGCCAAGGCAATGGGCGAAAAGGGCGATTATGTCATCTATGTCGGCACGCTGACCACGCCGCTGCACAACCGCTGGGCCGATGCGGCGATCGCCTATCAGCAGGCCCATTATTCGGGCATGAAGCTCGCTGTCGCCCGCTTTCCGGGCGCCGACGAGATCGACACCTCCGAGCAGGTGACGCGCGACGTGTTGCAGGCCTATCCCGATGTGCGCGGCATCATCGGCTTCGGCTCCAACGGCCCGATCGGCGCCGGCAACGTGATACGCGAGCGCCATCTGCAGAAGAAAATCGCCGTGGTCGGCACGGTGATCCCCTCGCAGGGCAAGGCGCTGATCAAGAGCGGCGTGATCCGCGAGGGCTTCCTGTGGAGCCCGAAGGATGCCGGCTTCGCGATGGTCGCGGTGGCGAGCCTCGTGCTCGGCGGCGCCAAGATGGAGACCGGGATGGACATCCCCGGCCTCGGCAAGGCGACCGTCGATGTACCCGGCAAGCTGATCAGCGTCGATCGGATTCTCGCCTTCAACAAGGAGAATATCGATCAGATGATCGCGACCACCGGTCTTTGAGCGGCAGGGGATGGCGAGCGCACCCCCTGATCTTCCCTTCCTGGCGCGAGGTGGCGCGGCTTGGCCAATTTCCTTGAGCTGACCGGCATATCCAAACGATTCGGCGGCGTGCGTGCATTGAGCGAGGTCGATCTCGATCTGGCGCGCGGCGAGGTGCATTGTCTGGCCGGCGAGAACGGCTCGGGCAAATCGACGCTGATCAAGATCGTCTCCGGCGTGCAGCAGCCCGACCCGGGCGGGCGTATCGTCATTGACGGCCGCGCGCATCCGCATCTGACCCCGGCCGGGAGCACGCGGCTCGGCATCCAGGTGATCTATCAGGATCTCTCGCTGTTTCCCGATCTGACGGTGGCGGAGAACATCGCCTTCAGCCGCCATCTCGGCGGCCTGCACGGTGTCGACTGGCGCGCCATCCGCGCCGATGCGACGGCGGTGATGCAGCGCATCGGCATCGCCCTCGATCCGCGGGCCAGGGTCGCCGATCTGGCGATCGCGCAGCGGCAACTGGTCGCGATCTGCCGCGCGCTCGCCGCCGAGGCGCGCCTCGTCATCATGGACGAGCCGACGGCATCGCTCACCCGTCACGAAGTCGATTCGCTGCTGCGGCTCACCCGCGCGCTGACCCGGCGCGGCATCACCATCGTCTTCGTCAGCCACCGGCTCGATGAAGTGCTGGAGATCGCCGATCGCGTGAGCGTGCTACGCGACGGGCGCAAGCTCGGCACCTATGCCGCCGAGGGCATGACCGGGCGCCGTCTCGGCGCGCTGATGACCGGCGGCGATTACGACTATACGCCGAGCGTGCCCGACCATGCCACCGCGCCCGTGGTGCTCGCCGTGCGCGGCCTGTCGCGGCCGGGCGAATTCGCCGATATCGGTTTCGATCTGCGCGCCGGCGAAATCCTCGGCCTGATCGGCCTGCTCGGCGCCGGGCGCACCGAACTCGCGCTCTCGCTGTTCGGCATGCGCCCGGCGGCGAGCGGCGAAATCCGCCTGCACGGCCGCGCGGTGCCGATCGATTCCAACCGCGCGGCGATCGATCATGGCATCGCCTATGTGCCGGAGGATCGGCTGTCGCTCGGGCTGGTGATGGAACAGCCGATCGGCGCCAACATCGTGCTCGCCATCCTGCATCGCCTCGCCGGCCGCCTCGGCCTGTTGCGCACCGACCGGCGGCGGGCGGCGGTCGGCGAATGGATCGCGCGGCTCGGCATCAAGGTCGCCGATCCCGATAACGCGGTGCGCACCCTCTCCGGCGGCAATCAGCAGCGCGTGGTGCTGGCGAAATGGCTCGCCACCGGGCCACGGGTGCTGATCCTCGACAGCCCCACCGTCGGCGTCGATGTCAGCGCGAAGGACGGCATCTATGCCATCGTCAGGGATCTCGCGGCGGCCGGCATGGCGGTGCTGCTGATCTCCGACGAAATCCCCGAGGTGCTGTATCACACGCACCGCATTCTGGTGATGCATGCCGGGCGCATCACCGGCACATTCATGCCGGGCGAGACCAGCGAGGCGGCATTGCGCGAGGCGCTCGATGCGTGAGATGGGGCGCGGCTTCGCCCGCAGCCACGAGGCGCGGCTGCTGCTGGTGGTGGTGGTGCTCGGCGGTTTTCTGGCGCTTGCGACACCCTCCTTCGCCAGCCTGCAGAACCTGGTCGATCTGCTGACCTCGAACGCCTTTTCCGGCATGCTGGCGGCGGGTTTGCTGGTGGTGCTGGTGTCCGGCGGCATCGACATCTCCTTCACCGCCACCGCGTCGGTCGCGCAATACGCGGCGATGACGGTCGCCAACCACAGCCATATCGGCTGGCTCGGCGTGGCGGCGATCGGCGCCGGGCTGGGCAGTCTGCTCGGTCTGTTCAACGCGGTGCTGATCGGCACGCTGCGGCTGTCCAGCATCATCGTCACCATCGCGACGCTCAATCTGTTCTACGGGCTGCTGATGTTCGTAACACGCGGCGACGAGATTTTCGCACTCCCCGACTGGTTCGTGAACGGTGCCTCCTGGACCGTCTATACCGATGCGCAGCAGGCCGAGTACGCGATCACGCTGCCGATGCTCGGGTTGGTGTTCGCCTTCGCCCTGACCGCGATCCTGCTCAAGCGCAGCAATATCGGCCGGCAGGTCTACGCCCTCGGCAGCAATGCCGATGCGGCGGCGCGGGTCGGGATACCGGTGTTCCGCCTCAATCTGCTGATCTACGGTTATATGGGGCTGATCGCCGGGCTCGCTTCCCTGGTGCAGGCGCAGAACGCGCAATCGGTCTCGCCGAATGCGCTGGTCGGGCGCGAACTCGACGTGCTGGCCGCCGTGGTGCTCGGCGGTGCGAGCCTGACCGGCGGTGTGGGCAGCGTGTTCGGCACCATCCTCGGGGTGATGCTGCTCGCGTTTCTGCAGAACGGGCTGCTGCTGCTCGGCGTGCCCTCGTACTGGTCGCCCTGCTTCACCGGCGCGGTGATCCTGGTCGCGGTCTCGCTGCTCGCGATCGAGCGCCGGCGACAGCAGGGCAGGGTGCGACGGGTGTCGGCATGAGTCTCAGCATGACGCGGCCGGCGCGCATTGCCGCGCTGCGCCCCGGCCCGGTGATGCTGCGGCTGCTCGCCTTGCTCGGCGCGCTGCTGCTGGTGTTCGCGCTGCTGCTCGGCGAGCGGCTGTTCAATGCCACCGCCGTCCGCTCGATGGCGTTCCAGTTGCCGGAACTCGGCATTCTGTCGCTCGCGATGATGATCCCGCTGCTCTCGGGTGGCCTCGATCTGTCGATCATCGCCACCGCCAACCTCTCGGCTCTGGCGATGGCCTTTGTGTTCACCCATCTGGGCGCTGGCCAGGCGGGGATGATGGCGCTCGCCTGCGATGTCGCGGCGCTGGCTTCGGGGTTTGCCGTCGCGGCGGCGATCGGGCTGCTCAATGGCTATGTCATCGCCTATCTCGGCGTCTCGCCGATCCTGGCGACGCTGGGCAGCATGACGATGGTCAAGGGCATCGCCATCGGCCTGACGCATGGCAACGTGATTTCCGGCTTTCCCGCCGGCATCGTGTTTCTCGGCAACGGCAGCGTGCTCGGCGTCCCGATGGCGCTGATCGTCTTCGTGCTGGTGGCGCTGCCGGTCGCGGTGATCATCGGGCGCACGCCGCTCGGCGCCATCATCGCCATGTGCGGCTCGAATCAGGAGGCGGTGCGCTTTTCCGGCATCGATACACGGCGCGTGGTGCTGCGCATCTATCTGCTCTCGGCGCTGCTCTCGGCGGTCGCCGGGCTGGTGATGATGGCGCGCTTCAACTCGGCCAATGCGGCCTATGGCGAGAGCTATCTGCTGGTCACCATCCTCGCCGCCGTGCTGGGCGGCATCGACCCGGCGGGCGGCTTCGGCAAGGTCGGCGGCCTGGTGATGGCGCTGGTCATTCTGCAACTGATCTCCACCGCCGCCAATCTGCTCGGCATGAGCCAGTTCCTCACCCTCGCGCTATGGGGCGCGATCCTGCTGGCGGTCACCGGGGTCGGGCGGCTGGCGGACTGGCTGCGGCTAAGGCTGCCGTGAATTTCACTACGTCATAAAATTATTGTAAGAATCGCTTATTCTTCTGATTCGTAAAGACGAGGATTGCAAGCATGACCGAAACTGAGTCCATGAAGTCTGTTGTTGCCGCTCGGCTTACAAAGGAGTTTGGACCGCCTTCACGCGAAGTAAAGAACGTTAAGGGATGGGACCACCTTCAAGGAAAAGCCAGTATTGTTCTGCAGATTGATTAACCTACCAGCGTGAAAGTCGCCTATCTCTGGGTGCCTCATCGTGGAGAGGGCAAGAGATTAACCGACATTATCCACAAGCAATATACTGCGGAAGCGGGTCGCCACAGCAACACTTTTCCGGCAGATGGCCTTAACAAAGGTTCCCCAGCGCTTAAGATAATCATTGCTTATTTGGATCAGTTGGACGAAGTCGTCGATTATATCCGCAAGATGTCTGCGAGCACGCCGCCGACCAGATAGATCCGGCTCCATCACGCGCTACGCGAAGGATTTCAGTGTCTGGCGGGCGATCGACATGCGATGCACCTCGGTCGGGCCTTCGTAGACACGCATCAGGCGCACCTGCTGGGCGAAGAGTTGCAGCGGCATTTCCTTCGTCATGCCCATCGCGCCGAAGGACTGCATGGCGTGGTCCACCACCGCGGTTGCCATTTCGGTGCCGAACACCTTGATCATCGAGGCTTCTGGGCCCACGTCGCCGCCGCGATCCAGCGTTGCCGCCGCGGCCTGCACCATCAGCCGGCAGGCGTGGATTTGCGTCGCGGCATCGGCGATCCACCATTGGATCGCCTGGCGATCCGACAGCTTCACGCCGAAGGTGCTGCGTTGTTGTGTATAT
>DAHXNW010000056.1 GCA_027365195.1 Acetobacteraceae bacterium | reverse complement strand
GCATCGTCGCGGCCGAGAATTTTTATGGCGACATCGCACAGCAGATCGGCGGCGCCGAGGTGCAGGTGGACAGCATCCTGAGCAATCCCAACCAGGATCCGCATCTGTTCGAGGCCAGCCCCGCCGTCGCGCGGGCAATCTCCGGCGCCCGCATCGTCGTCTACAGCGGCATCGATTATGATCCGTGGATGGAAAAGCTGCTCGCCGCCGCCCGCGCGCCCACCCGTCGCGTCATCGGCGTGGCGGCATTGGCGGCGCGCAAGAGCGGCGATAACCCGCATGTCTGGTACGACACACAAACCGTGCTCGCTTACGCCGCCGTGCTGACCGAGGCGCTGGCGGATGCGGATCCGGCGGCAGCCGCAGGGTTTCGCGACCGGCTGGCGCGGTTCCAACGCTCCATGCAGCCGATCCAGGCGCAGATCGCCGCCCTGCGCGACCGGCTGGCCGGCGCCAGCGTGACGGCGACGGAGCCGATCTTCGGCTATATGCTCGACGCCATCGGGCTGCACAGCCGCAACCAGTCTTTCCAGCTCGCGGTGATGAACAATGCCGAACCGAGCGCCTCGGACGTCGCCGGCTTCGAGCGCGACCTGAAAACCCATGCGGTGAAGCTGCTGATCTATAACAGCCAGGCCTCCGACCCGACCGCCGAGCGCATGCGCGCGATCGCCGCCGCCGCCGGCGTACCGGTGATCGGGGCCACCGAGACCGAGCCGCCGGGCATGACGTATCAAGCCTGGATGCGCGGCGAACTCGACGCCCTCGACCATGCCTTGCCACGGTAGCAACCGCGTGACGAGCATCGCCCTTCAGGGTGTACGACTGAAACTCGGCACGCGGGTGATCCTCGCCGACGCCAGCCTCGCCATCGGCGAGGCCGAGTTCATCGGCGTGCTGGGCGCCAACGGGGCCGGCAAGACGACGCTGATGCGCGCCATCCTCGGGCTGCTGCGCCCCGAGCGGGGCCGCATCGAGGTGCTCGGCAGCCCGGCGGCGCGCGGCAATCCGGCGGTCGGCTACATGCCGCAGAGCCGTGCCGCGATCGGTGCGCTGCGGCTGACCGGGTGGGAGTTCGTCGCCGGCGTGCTCGACGGCCACCGTCTCGGTCTGCCGATCGCCGGGCGCGCTGGGCGGGCGGAGGTGGATCGGGTGCTCGATCTGGTCGGCGCGCGCGCGCTCGCCCGCCGGCCGCTCGCCGAAACCTCGGGCGGCGAGCGCCAGCGCCTGCTGCTCGCGCAGACGCTGATCGGCCGGCCACGCCTGCTGCTGCTCGACGAGCCGCTGATCAGCCTCGATCCGCATCATCAGGCGAGCGTGGTGGCGCTGGTGCGCGCCTTGCAGCGGGAATTGCGCATCACCGTACTGTTCAGCGCGCATGAGCTGAACCCGCTGCTCGGCGCGCTCGACCGCGTGCTCTACCTCGGCCGTGGCGAGGCCGCTCTTGGCAGCGTGGAGGCGGTGATCACCGCGCCGGTGCTCTCGCGGCTCTATGGCGCGGAGATCGAGGTGGTGCGGCTGGGCGGGCGTATTTTCGTCATGTCGGGCAGCCACGATGTGGAGCGCGACGCGCACCAGCATGATCAGCACGACACGCATGCGCACGATGGCCATACGCACGATCATACCCACGGTGAACACGATGCTGGCGTATGATTTCATGCGCAACGCCTTCGCCGCCGCCGGCGTGGTCGCGCTGGTGGCCGGCGCGGTCGGCTATTTCCTGGTGCTGCGCGGACAGAGTTTCGCCGGCCACGCGCTCGCCCATCTCGGCTTCACCGGCGCCACGGGTGCGGTGCTGCTCGGCATCGCCCCGCTCTGGGGATTGGTGCTGCTCACCCTCGCCGGCGGCATCGGCATGGGGCTGCTCGGCGAGCGGCTGGCGCAGCGCGATGTGGCGATCGGCCTGGTGCTGGCGCTCTCGCTCGGCTTCGGGCTGCTGTTCCTGCATTTCTATACCGCCTTCGCGACCCAGGCGAGCGCGCTGCTGTTCGGCAACATCCTCGCCGTCGATATCGGCACCGTCTGGACGCTGGCCGCCCTCGGCGCGCTCTGCCTCGGCACCCTGGCACTGATCGCCCGCCCGCTGCTGTTCGCCAGCCTGCAACCGGAACTCGCCGAGGCGAAAGGGGTTTCGCTGCGTTTCTATGCGGTCGCCTTTCTCGCCATCGTCGCGCTGGCGACGGCGGAATGCGCGCAGATCGTCGGCGTGCTTTTGGTGTTCACCCTGATGGTCGGCCCGGCGGCGGCGGCGCAGCGGCTGACCGGCGCGGTCGGGCGCGGCGTGCTGCTCGCCATGGCCCTGGCGCTGGCCGAGGCATGGCTCGGCATCACCCTCGCCTATTACACCGACTGGCCAAGCAGCTTCTGGATCGCCGCCCTCAGCGCGAGTGCCTATCTGCTCGCCGTCGCGATCGGACGTTGAGCCGGCGCGGCCCCGGCGCAGGCGGCGCAGGTACCCTCGATCTCCACCACGGCGTTGCCGGGGTGAAACCCCGCGCGTGCGGCGGCATGCTCCAGCGCCTCGCGCACCGCGCTGTCCTCGATCTCGGCGACGCTGCCGCAATGGTGGCAGATCAGGAACTGCACCGGATGCAGATGATGGCCGCACTCGATGCAGGGAATGAAGGCGCCGAGCCGTTCGAGCCGGTGGATCAGCCGCCGCGCCAGCAGGAAATCGAGCGCGCGATAGATCGTCGGCGGCGCGGCGGCACTATGCGTGCGCTTGAGCCGGTCGAGCAGTTGATAAGCGGTGGAGGGGCCAGGGGCCGCGAGGATGAGTTCCAGCACCTGCCGGCGCAGCGGCGTGAACTGTGCGCCCGCCCGGCGGCACGCCGCCGCCGCCGCATCGAGCTGCGCCGCGATCCTGCCGCGATCCTGCCCGCTCATGAGTACCCTCCGGCCGTTGCGGGCCCAAGCTATACCCGCCGCGCGTCCATCGCCAGCAGTCGGCCGGGCTGATAGACTACCGCGCACGAAACCGGTTGCGGAGGGAGCCATGGCGGAAGCCTATATCTGTGATTTCGCGCGCACGCCGATCGGCCGCTATGGCGGCGTGTTGCGTGACGTGCGCGCCGACGATCTCGCCGCGCATCCGCTGCGCGTGCTGCGCGAGCGGCATGCCGGGCTGGATTGGGCGGCGGTCGATGATTGCTATCTCGGCTGCGCCAACCAGGCGGGCGAAGATAATCGCAACGTCGCGCGCATGGCCTGCCTGCTCGCCGGCCTGCCCGCCAGCGTGCCCGGGGCGACGATCAACCGGCTGTGCGGCTCCGGTCTCGATGCCGTCGGCACGGCGGCGCGGATGATCCATGCCGGCGAGGCGGAGTTGCTGCTCGCCGGCGGGGTGGAGAGCATGACGCGCGCGCCCTTCGTGATGGGCAAGGCGCCCGAGGCGTTTGCGCGCAGCGCCGAGATTTACGACACCACGATCGGCTGGCGCTTCGTCAACGGGCTGATGAAAACCCTCTATGGCACCGATTCGATGCCGGAGACCGGCGAGAATGTCGCCGCGGCATTCGAGATTTCGCGCGCCGACCAGGACGCCTTCGCCCTGCGCAGCCAGCAGCGCGCCAAGGCGGCGCAGGAGGATGGATTTTTCGCCCGCGAGATCGCCCCGCTCACGCTGAAAACCCGCAAGGGCGATGTGGTCGTGGCAATCGACGAGCACCCGCGCGGCGATACCACGGCCGAGATGCTGGCGAAGCTGAAAACCCCGTTCCGCGAGCCGGGAACCGTCACCGCCGGCAACGCCTCGGGGGTGAACGATGGGGCCGCGGCGTTGCTGCTGGCCTCCGAAGCGGCCGCCCGGCGCCATGGGCTCACGCCGCGCGCGCGCGTCGTCTCGATGGCGACCGCCGGCGTCGAGCCACGGGTGATGGGGATCGGGCCGGCACCGGCGGTGCGCAAGCTGCTGGCGCGCACCGGCATCGCCCTCGGCTCGATCGACATCATCGAACTGAACGAGGCTTTCGCGAGCCAGGCGCTCGCCGTGCTGCGCCAGCTCGGCCTGCCCGACGATGCGCCGCAGGTCAATCCGCATGGCGGCGCCATCGCGCTCGGCCATCCGCTCGGCATGTCCGGCGCGCGGCTCGCGCTCACCGCCGTCAATGCGCTGGAGCGCACCGGCGGCCGACGGGCGATCGCCACCATGTGCATCGGCGTGGGCCAGGGCATCGCCGCCCTGATCGAGCGGGTATAGCGCCGGCGATGGACGCGCCGGGCGCAGCCGGCGGGTTCTTTCGCATCGAGCGGCTGCTGCGCCCGGCGAGCGTCGCGGTGATCGGGCGGAGTGCGGCGGGGGCGCAGGTGCTGGCCACTCTGCGCGCCGGCGGCTTTGCCGGCCGGCTCGACGTGGTGGAGACCGCCGCGGAGCTTGCCGAACTCGCCGACCTGCCGATTCTGGCGAGCCTCGGCGCCTCCCTCGGCACCGACCTCGCGGCCTTGGGCCGTGCCGGCGCGCCGGCGGCGCTGGTGCTCGCCCCGGCGCCGCTGCCGGCGCTTATGGTACGCTCAGAAACAAGTGCGACACCGGGCATCCCGCGCGTGCTGGGTCCAGGCTCGTTCGGCATCGCCGCCCCGGCGCTCGGGCTGCAGGCGATCCACTCGCATCTGCCCGCACCGCCCGGCCGCGTCGCCCTGGTCGGGCAGTCGGCAGCGCTGATGCGCGCGGTGCTGGACTGGGCGGCGCCGAACGGCGTCGGCTTCAGCCATGTGGTGGGGATCGGCGGCAATACCGGTATCGGCTTCGCGCCGGTGCTCGACCATCTCGCGCGCGATTCCGATACCACGCTGATTCTGCTCGATATTCGTCGCATTCGCAATCGGCGCGCCTTCCTCTCGGCGGCGCGCGCGGCGGCCCGGCTGCGCCCGGTGGTGGCGCTACGCGCCGGCAGCCGGCTGCTCGATCCGTCGGGTGCCGCCGATGCCGCGTTCGCCGCCGCGTTGCGCCGTGCTGGCATCCTCTCGGTCGCCGGATTCGAGGATTTTCTCGCCGCGGCGGAGACGCTGACCCGCGCCCGGCCGGCGCGCGGCGAGGCGCTCGCCATCGTCACCAACGCCATCGGGCCGGGGCAGATGGCAGCGGACGCGGCGCTGCGAGCCGGGCTCGATCTCGCCGCACTGGCGCCGGAGAGACGCCAGGCGCTGGAACTCGCTCTCCCGCCGGCGCAGGCCGGGCAGATGCCGGCGCGCGGCCCGGTCTATGTCGGCCTCGATCAGCCGATGCGTCTCGCCGAAGCGGCGGCGATGCTGGCGGCGGTGCCGCAGATCGGCGGTGTGCTGGCGATTCACACGCCAAGCCCCGGCGGCGGCGATGCGGCCGCTATCGCCGGCCTCGCCGCCTGCGCCGGGACATTGGGCCTACCGCTGCTCGCCTGCGTCATGGGCGAGACCAGCGGGGCCGCATATCGCCAGCAACTGGCAGCCGCCGGGGTCGCTGCCTTCGCCAGCCCCGAGCAGGCGGTGCGCGGCTTTGTGCATCTGGTGCAGCACCGGCGGGTGCGCGCGGCGGCGCGCGAACTGCCGCCGCGCGCGACGCTGCGGCTGCATCCCGAGCGGGCGCGGGTGGCAGCGCTGTTCGCCGCGTGGCGCAAAGCGGGTCGCCAGGAGGCGCTGGCCGACGAGGCGCTGGCGGTGCTCTCGGCCTATGGCATTCCAGTACTGCCGACGCGGCGGGCGATGGATGCCGAGGATGCGGTGGCGGCGGCCGCTCTGCTCGGCTTTCCGGTCACGCTGCGGCTCTGCGCGCCGGATGCCACCGAAGCGCGCGGCGATCTGCACGACGCCGGGGAACTGCGCCACGCCGCCGGCGCGCTCGCCCGGCGTGCGCCGGCGCTGGCCGGCCAGGACGCTGCGCAAGCGGGGTTTCTGGTGCAACGCCAGATCGGCCGCGCGCGGGCGCTCGCACTCCTGCTCGCCGAGGATGCGATGTTCGGCCCCACCATCGGCCTCGGCGCCAGCGGCGCCGCTCCAGGGGATTGCGCGCTCGATCTGCCGCCGCTCAATCTGCCGCTGGCGCAGGCGCTGGTCGCCGCCGCGGGCCTCATCGACCCGGCCTTCAACCACGCGGCGGTGGCCGAGACATTGGTGCGGGTGAGCCAGTTGCTGGTCGATTTCCCCGAGATCGGCCCGCTCCGGATCGATCCGCTGTTCGTCGATGCCGAAGGCGTGATGGCCGGCGATGCGCGCCTCGCGCTGCGCCCGCCCGAGGCGCCGGCGGTGCTGGCGATCCTGCCCTATCCGGCGGAGTTGCAGGCGCCATGGGAGGGCGGCGGCGAGCGGCTGCTGATCCGCCCGATCCGCCCGGAGGATGCCGAGGCGCATGCCGCCTTCTTCGGCCGGCTCAGGCCCGAGGATGTGCGGTATCGCTTCTTCTCCGCCATGCGCGCGCTTTCGGCCGAGCAGGTGGCACGCATGACGCAGGTGGATTATGCCCGCGAGATGGCCTTCATCGCGGTGCGCGAGGCCACCGGCGAGACGGTGGGGGTCGCGCGACTGGTGCGCGAGATGGACACGCCGGCGGCCGAATTCGCCGTGGTGGTCGAGCCGGCCATGCAGCACCGTGGCCTGGCGGAGGCGCTGATGCGGCGGCTGATCGCGTGGGGGCGCCAGCAGGGGATCGGCGAGATCGTCGGTGACATTCTCGCCGACAACGCCGGCATGATCGCCTTCGTGCGTCGGCTCGGTTTTCATCTCGTGCGCCGGATGGACCAGGACGGACTGCTCGAAGCGCGGCTCAGCCTGGCTCCTGAGCGGACCGATTGACGATCGTGCGGAACAGGATAAAGCCCATGGAAGACGATACCTCGGAGTTTGCCGCCCTGCTCGATGCCTGTCGCGCGCGCGGGCTGCGCCTCGCCACGGCGGAGAGTTGCACCGGTGGCCTCATCGCCGCCGGTCTGACCGCCATCGCCGGGTCGAGCGATGTGGTCGAGTGCGGCTTCGTCACCTATTCCAACGCGGCGAAGACGGCGCTGCTCGGCGTGCCGGCGCCGATGATCGCGGCGCATGGCGCGGTGAGCGAGGCGGTGGCGCGGGCGATGGCGGTGGGCGCGCTGGCCCGCTCGGAGGCCGATCTCGCCGTCTCGGTCACTGGCATCGCCGGGCCGGGCGGGGGAAGTGAGAGCAAGCCGGTCGGCCTGGTCTGGCTTGGGCTGGCGCGTGGCGGGCGGCTCGCGCCCCACGCAGAGGCGCGGCGCTGCCTGTTCGGCGGCGACCGCGCGGCGGTCCGCGCCGCGAGTGTTGTGGCGGCGGTCGCGATGCTACGCGCGGCGATCGCGGGATGACGCGGGTTTTGCC
>DAHXNW010000051.1 GCA_027365195.1 Acetobacteraceae bacterium | reverse complement strand
CGCACTGCAACGGGATGAGGTAATGTCCGAGCCAAGAGTAAAGGCGGGGTTCTGGGTGCAGATGGCGCTGCGCCTCTCCAGTGCTGCCGGGCGCTCCGGCGTGGTGCTGCGCCGGGGCGATGGCGATGCCGGCGGCATTCTGGTGGTGCTGCGCGGACGTTCCGGCCTCGTCGTGCTGTCGCAACTGCGCGCCGCCGACGGCTCTGCCGCGTGGCTGCGCGCCACCGGCCCGGAGGCGGTGGACGAGACGGCGGCGGATGCCTATGTCGCGCGTCAGATCAGCCGCGATCCCGATCTCTGGGTGCTCGAATTCGACGCCCCCGATCTGCTGCCGCCGTTCGAGGGCAAGATTTTGTAGAGCTTCCTGGCGTTCAGTCTGCGCCGGCCCGCGCCCCCACCCGGCCACCCACGACAGTATGCTGAATGGGTGGCCGGGTGGGGGCGCGGGCCAGCGCAGGCTGAAACGAAGGCATTACCCTGCATCGGCTTGCATGCTCTCGATGACGCTCATGGCCAGGGTTCGACTGATGCGCCCGCCGGCGGCGAGGGCGGCGCGATCGAGCCGCGCCGCCGCCTCGCGCAGCGCGCCCGGCTGGCGCGGCAGCCGGGCCAGCAGAAACGCCTGCACCGCCTCGCCCACCGCGAGTTGCCGTTCGGCCAGCAACCGCGCCAGCAGCCTTTGCAGCAGCGCCTCCTCGGCTGGCGCGATGCCGACCGCGAGGCTCGCGCGCAGCCGGCTGTCGAGATCGGCCGGCCGCACTGCCCAGCGTGCCGGCGGCGTGCGCCCCGCGAGCAGCAGCAGGCTGCCGCGCTCGGCGCTCGCGTTGATCGTGTGCAACAGCGCGATCGGCTCGGCGCAGGCGTCGGCATCGTCGATCACGAGTGGCTGCGCGCTCGCCATCACTGGCCCGCGCAGGCTCGGCCCGGCGAGCAGGGCGGCGCCGTGCTGGCGCGCCCAGAGATGCAGCAGATGCGTCTTGCCGCTACCCGCTTCGCCCCACAGCGCCAGCCTGCCCTGCGGCCAGCTTTGCGGGGCAGCGAGCCAAGCGCGCGCCGCCGCGTTCGACTCCGCGTCGAGGAAATCGGCGGCGCCGTAATCCGGCGTATGCGGCAGCGGCAGCGGCAGTTGTCGGGCGCTCAACGCTGCCGCGCCGTGGCCAGGACATAGGCCGCCCCGGAGAGGATCGTGCTGGCGCCGACCAGCCAGATCAGGGCAGTGATGGCGGCCCCTGGCTGTGCCAGACCGATCGGCGGGAAGGCCGCCAGCAGCAGCGCATCGGCCACCAGCGCGATCTGCAGCACGGTGTTCAGCTTCGACAGCCTGAGCGGCGCGATGCGGAGCGGCAGCCCGAGCACCGAGAGAGCGAGCACGCCGCCGATGATCAGCAGGTCGCGGAACACCACCAGAATCGCCAGCGCGTCGGGCAGCCGCCCGGTCGCCGCGAGAGTGACATACATCGAGACCAGCAGCGCCTTGTCGGCGATCGGGTCGAGCATGGCGCCGACCATTGAGCCGCCGCGCCGCCGCGCCAGCCAGCCATCCAGCGCATCCGACAGCCCGGCGCCCAAAAACAGCCAGAACGCGAGCGCCATGTGCTGGCGCAGGATCAGCCAGACCGCGAGCGGCACGCAGCACAGCCGCGCCAAGGTGATGCAGTTCGCCAGCGAGACGACACCGGCGCCGAGGCCACCGACGGCGGGGGTGAGGCGGCCGCCGTCAGGCATCGGCGAACTTTGTTGCACGCGCCGCCGGGGTATGGTTGTCTCCGCCGCAGACTCGCTCCGCCATCTCCCCCACCCCGGTCGCCGCAGGGTGTTTTAGCCTGGATGCACGCAAACGTCGAACGGAGATCAGGCGCGCGGTGCCCTCGCCGTTCATCCCCCTCAGCACTTCGAGCGCCCAATGCCCCCAAGTAGCTACCGTGACGCCGGCGTGGACATCGAGGCCGGCGAGGCGCTCATCGAGGCGATCAAGCCGCAGGCTGCCGCCACCGCCCGCCGTGGGGTGATCGGTGGCATCGGCGGTTTCGGCGCGTTGTTCGATCTCAAGGCCGCCGGCTTCATCGATCCGATTCTGGTCTCCACGACCGATGGTGTCGGCACCAAGCTGCGGCTCGCGATCGAGACCGGGCTGCATGGCGGCGTCGGCGTCGATCTGGTGGCGATGTGCGTGAACGACCTTCTGGCGCAGGGTGCCGAGCCGCTGTTCTTTCTCGATTATTTCGCCACCGGCAGCCTCGATCTGGCGCAGGCACAGGCAGTGATCGCGAGCATCGCCGGCGCCTGCGCCGAGGCCGGCTGCGCGCTCGCGGGCGGCGAGACGGCGGAGATGCCGGGGATGTACGCGGCGGGCGATTACGACCTCGCCGGCTTTGCCGTCGGCGCGGTGGAGCGCGACGCGCTGCTGCCTCGCGATGTCGCGCCCGGCAATACGTTGCTCGGCCTCGCGAGCAGCGGGGTGCATTCCAACGGCTTCTCCCTGGTACGCCGGATCGTCGCCGAAAGCGGCCTTCCCTGGGAGGCGCCGGCGCCGTTCGCGCCCGGAGAGACGCTCGGCGCGGCGTTGCTCGCGCCGACGCGCCTCTACGTCCGCCCGGTGCTGGCGCTGGCGCGTGCCGGGCTGCTCAAGGCAGCGGCGCACATCACCGGCGGCGGCCTGCCGGGCAATTTGCCGCGCGTGCTGCCGGCGGGGGTGGTGGCAGCGCTCGACCCGGATGGCTGGCAGCCACCGGCGGTGTTCGGCTGGCTCGCGCGGAGCGGCGGGGTGGCGACGGGCGAGATGCTGCGGGTGTTCAACTGCGGCATCGGCATGGTGCTGGTGGTGCGCGAGCCGGCGCGGGCGATCGCGATGCTGCAAGCCGCCGGCGAGCGCGTGTTCACCCTTGGCACGCTGGAGCCGGCGGCAGGCCCGGCGCAGTGCGTCTTCACCCGGCCGCCCGCCTGGTTCGCGTGAAGCGCCGGGTTGCCGTGCTGATCAGCGGGCGCGGCAGCAATCTCGCCGCTCTGCTCGCCGCCGCGCGTGAGCCGGCCTATCCGGCCGAGATCGCTCTCGTGCTCGCCAACCGGGCGGATGCCGGCGGCCTCGATCTGGCGCGCGCGGCAGGGGTGGCGCGCGTGCTGGTGGCGCACCATCCCTTCGGCACCGACCGCGCGGCGCATGAGGCGGCGATCGAGCGGGAACTGGTGGCGCATGCGATCGACATCGTCTGCCTCGCCGGCTATCTGCGCCGGCTCACCCCCTATCTGGTCGGCCGCTGGGCGGGGCGGATGCTCAACATCCACCCTAGCCTGCTGCCTGCCTTTCCCGGCCTGCATACGCATGAACGCGCACTCGCCGCCGGTGTGCGGCTGCACGGCTGCACCGTGCATCTGGTGACCGAGGGGGTGGACGAGGGGCCGATCCTGGCGCAGGCGGCGGTGCCGGTGCTGCCGGGCGACGATGCCGCGCGACTCGCCGCGCGCGTGCTCGCGCAGGAGCACCGGATCTATCCGGCGGCGCTGCGCCAGTTCGCCGGTGCGCCGCCGCAGTGGCCGACGGCGGCAGCCGCGCTGTGCAACCCCTTGCCGGATGTGGCGGCGGCGCCGTAGAACAGCGCCGTCGATTTTACAGCGAGGCGCGCCATGGCTGAAACCTATCCCTCCGGCATGCAAACCCCGAGTGGCACCGCGCCCGGCGGCCTGACCGTCGATCGGTTCATGGAAGATCGTCAGGCGTTCTGGGGTTCATTCACCCGCTTCGTTACGGGCGGGGTGATTTTCCTGGCCGTGCTGCTGATTCTGATGGCGATTTTTCTGGTGTAAAAATTGCGGCGCCGCGACGAGCGGCGCCGCCTCACTCAAAACCGTTCAGGCCGTGACGCCCATGCGTCCTGTCGTGCCACCCATGCGGGCATCGACGCTCCATGCACCGGCGCCGTAAGCCGTGACCTGCAACAGCCCGCCGGCGATGCAGAGGTTCTTCATGAAGTGGATCTGCATGTTCACGTCGGCGAAATGGGTGTGGAACACCAGCGCCGTCACCACCGTGAAGATCGCCATGATCGCGCTCACCGGCCGCGCCATGAAGCCGATCAGCAGCAGGATGCCGCCGACGAACTCGATGATCACGGCGACCACATAGGCCGCCGGCGGTAGCGGCAGGCCGTAATGGGCAATATAGCCGATGGTGCCTGCCGGCATCATGATCTTGCCAAAGCCGGCCCAGATGAACAGCAGGCTGAGCAGCACGCGGCCAAGAGTGCCGATCGAAGTGGTCATTGCGCAAACTCCCGTAACTATTGCGCCATAGATCTAGGATGCTTCGATATCGAAGTAAAGCGCGGCCTCAAGACACCACCGTGAGATGCTCGCGGCGCAGCTCCGCCGTCAACTCGTCGAGCGCGCGCGCCGTGCGGTCGAGCATGGTGTCGATCTCTTCGCGGGTGATGATCAGCGGCGGGCTGAAGGCGAGCGAATCGCTCGGCAGCATGCGCCCGATCACGCCATGCTTTTCGCCGAGCTTGACCAGCCGGGCGCCGATTTTCAGCGAGGGATCGAAATTCTGCCGTTGTGCCTTGTCGGCGACCAGTTCGAGCGCGCCGATCAGCCCCATGCCGCGCACCTCGCCGACCAGCGGATGCTCGGCGAAGCGGCGGCGCAGTTCCGCCTGCATGTGCGGCCCCACCTCGCGCACATGGCCGACGATGTCGATCTCGTCATAAATCTTCAGCGTCTCGACGGCGACCGCCGCCGGCACCGGATGGCCGGAATAGGTGTAGCCATGGCCGAAGGTGCCGATGTTGTGCGATTCCGAGGCGAGCGCCTGAAACACGCGCTCGTTCACCATCACCGCACTGATCGGCAGGAAGGAGGCGGAGAGCGCCTTCGCGCAGGTGATGATGTCGGGTTGCAGCCCGAAAGTCTGGCTGCCCCAATAATTGCCGGTGCGGCCAAAGCCGCAGATCACCTCGTCGGCGACGAAGAGAATGTCGTATTTGCGTAGCACCGCCTGGATTTTGTCGTAATAGGTCGCTGGCGGCACGATCACCCCACCGGCGCCGAGAATCGGCTCGGCGAACATCGCGGCGATGGTCTCCGGCCCTTCGGCGAGGATCAGCCGCTCCAACTCCTCGGCGCAGCGCGAGGCAAAACCCTCCTCGCTCTCGCCGGCGACGCCGCCGTGATAGAAATGCGGCGTCAGCGTATGCAGGAAGCCGGGCAGCGGCACGTCGAAGGAGCGGTGGTTGTTGGGCAGGCCGGTGAGCGAGGAGGCGGCGAGGGTGATGCCGTGATAGGCCTTCACCCGGCTCAGGATTTTCTTCTTCTGCGGCCGGCCGAGGGCGTTGTTGACATACCACGCCATCTTGATCGCCGTATCGTTCGCCTCGGAGCCGGAGTTGGCGAAGAACACCTTGCTCATCGGCACCGGCGCGCGCGCCAGCAGCATCTCGGCGAGTTCGATCAGCGGCTCATGCGATTTGGCGGTGAAGGCGTGATAGAACGGCAGCTTGCGCATCTGCGCCGCCGCCGCCTGCACCAGCCGCTCGTTGCTGAAACCGAGCGAGGCGCACCATAGCCCGGCGACGCTCTCGATATACTCCCGCCCGGCCTCGTCCCACACCCGCACGCCTTCGCCGCGCGCGATCACCAGCGGGCCGACCTCCTGATGCGCCTGCAGATCGGTATAGGGATGCAGCACGGAGGCGATATCGCGGGCGGCGGCGGAATTGGCGCGCGGTGGAGACATGGCGGACCTCGTTCGAATGATTTTTCCAAATCAACGCTAATCCACTCGTGTCTGCAACGCCAGCGCCGACTCGCCATCGGCTATCAAACTCTAACAAATTGATCTAACATGACTATTTCCTGGCCTTTGACGCCGCACCGGGGCGCTGGCCATGCTGGGCCGGCAAGTGGAGAACACAGCATGAACGATCTCTTCGGCAACGGGGCAAAGAGCAACGCACCTGGTCGCCCTGCGGCGGGTTCGAGCTACTCCGCCAAGGATATCGAGGTGCTCGAAGGGCTGGAGCCGGTGCGCCGGCGGCCGGGGATGTATATCGGGGGCACCGACGAAAACGCGCTGCATCATCTGGCGGCCGAAATCCTCGACAATGCGATGGACGAGGCGGTGGCCGGCCATGCGAGCTTCATCGAAATGGCGCTGGAGGCCGGCAACTGGCTTACCGTGCGCGACAACGGGCGCGGCATCCCGGTCGATCCGCATCCGAAATTCAAGAGTCTGAGCGCGCTGGAGGTGATCTTCACCACGCTGCATGCCGGCGGCAAGTTCGGCGGCGCGGCCTATGAGACTGCCGGCGGCCTGCATGGGGTGGGCAGTTCGGTGGTGAATGCGCTCGCCGAACGGATGGAGGTGGAGGTCGCGCGCGAGCGGGTGCTATGGACGCAGAGCTATGCGCGCGGCAAGCCGCTCGGGCCGCTGCACAACGCCGGCCCGGTGCAGAACCGGCGCGGCACCAGCATCCGTTTCCGGCCCGATCCGCAGATTTTCAGCACCCAGACGTTCAGCCCGGCGCGGCTCTACAAGCTCTGCCGCTCGAAAGCCTATCTGTTTCGTGGCGTGGAGATCCGCTGGTCTTGCGCCGCTGCCCTGCTCGCCGGCCTCCCCGAGGTGCCCGCCGAAGCGGTGCTGCATTTTCCCGGCGGGCTGCGCGACAGCCTGGAGGCCGAGATCGGCACGGCACCGCGCGCGATCGCGCAGATCTGGGCCGACGAGGCGGCACTGCCGGCAGCGGGCGGGCGGGCCGAATGGGCGCTGACCTGGCTCGACCATGCCGACGGATTCGTGCACAGCTACTGCAACACCATTCCGACGACACAGGGGGGCACCCACGAGGCTGGCTTTCGCGCTGCCCTGCTGAAAGGCTTGCGCGCCTGGGGCGAGCAGCGCGGCAATCGCCGGGCCGGGCAACTCACCGCCGAGGACGTGCTCGGCAATCTCGCCGCCAAGCTCTCGGTGTTTCTGCGCGAGCCGCAATTCCAGGGGCAGACCAAGGAGAGGCTGACCAGCGCCGAGGCCACGCGGCTGGTGGAGACCGCGCTGCGCGACCGCTTCGACCATGTGCTGGCGGGCGACCCGGCGATGGCGGATGGCTTGCTCGCCTTTTGCATCGAGCGCGCCGAGGAGCGGCTGCGCCGGCGCGATGCGCGCGACACGCCGCGCAAATCGGCCACGCGCCGGCTGCGCCTGCCCGGCAAACTCACCGACTGCACGCGCGAGAACGCCGCCGAGACGGAGATTTTCCTGGTCGAGGGCGATTCCGCCGGCGGCTCGGCGAAGCAGGCACGCAATCGCGAAACCCAGGCCGTGCTACCGCTGCGCGGCAAAATCCTCAACGTCGCCAGCGCCTCCACCGACAAGCTGCGGCAGAACCAGGAGTTGAAGGATCTGATCGAGGCGCTCGGCTGCGGCGCCGGCGAGCGTTGCGACATCGCCCGTTTGCGCTACGGGCGTGTCATCATCATGACGGATGCGGATGTCGATGGCGCGCATATCGCAGCACTGCTGATGACGTTCTTCTATCGCGAGTTGCCCGAGCTGGTGCGGCGCGGCCATCTCTACCTCGCCCAGCCGCCGCTCTACCGGCTGACGCAGGGGGCGCGGTCGAGCTATGCGATGGACGAGGCGGATCGTGAGCGGCAGAGTCGCGAGCTGTTCAAGCCCGGCAGCAAGATCGAGGTCAGCCGCTTCAAGGGGTTGGGCGAAATGCCGCCGGCGGCGCTGAAGGAGACGACGATGGATCCGGCAAAGCGCACCCTACTCAAAGTGGTGGCGCTCGCGGAAGATCGCACCGCGACGGCCGATCTGGTGGAGAGCTTGATGGGAAGGCGGCCGGAGCTGCGCTTTCAGTTCATTCAGGAGCACGCGGCAAGCGTCGGCGAACTGGATATATGAGAGCGCCGAGAGCAGCGGTCCGTCGTGGACCGCTGCTGGAGGTGTTCACCGTCAGACGGTTTTCTTCAACGTCGGCGAGGCCTTGAAGCGCACCGTCTTGCCGGCTTTGACCTTGATGGACTCACCGGTGCGCGGATTGAGGCCCTTGCGCGCCTTCGTCTTGCGGACGATGAAAGTGCCGAAGCTCGGCAGCGTGAAGCGGCCATTCTTCTTCAACTCGCGCACGATGGCCGCCATCAGATCGGTCGCGGTCCGATTGGCGGCGACACCGGTCAGCTCGGCGGATTCCTGGATCACCTGGGAAAGAAACGCTTTAGACATGAAGTTCCTCTATGCTGCGAGCCGTCGATCGGCGAATGAACCACGCACCAAACATCTGCACCAATTCGACGACCGACGCAACGACCGCCGGAGGCCTAGATCGGCATTGGCAAGTTTGACAGACGAATAATCATCCAGAAACTCGTTGCCATCTAGTATCCAGCGCCTCTCACCCACGCCCGAGGAATGGCATCGTAACCGGTAGAATCACCGATTCGAGCAGATTGACCGAGGCCGGCAGCGTCGCCATCAACAGCGCGACGCGTGCCACGTCGGCTGCCGCCATCACGCCCTCGCGCGCCGCGTGTGCCTCGCGTCCGGCCCAGATTTCGCTTTCGGTGTTGCCCGGTTGCAACACCGAAACCGCGATACCATGCGCCCGACCGTCGAGGGCGAAGGCACGGGTGAGCCCCTCCAGGGCGAATTTCGACGTGGTATAGGGCACCGAATCGGCACGCGGCACCTTCGCCGAGACGCTGCCGATGTTGATGATGCGCCCGCCGCCCTGCGCCTTCATCATCGCGAAGGCCTCGCGCGCGCAGAGGAATGCGCCGGTGACGTTGGTCTCCATCACACGACGGAAATCGGCCGGCGTGAGGTCCACGGTCGGTGTGCGCGTGGTGCCGCCGGCGTTGTTCACCAGCACGTCGATGCGGCCATGCGCCGTGCGCAGTTCGGCGAACAGCCGCGCAACGGCCGCCTCGTCGGTGATGTCGGTCGGCACCGCGAGCGCCTTGCCGCCACGCGCGCCGATCGCCGCCGCCGCCGCCGCGAGCTTCTCCGCATTGCGTGCCGCCAGCACGACGCTCGCCCCCGCCTCGGCAAAAGCCTCGGCGATCGCCCGACCGATCCCGGTGCTGGCGCCGGTGATCAGTGCGACCGCGTTCTGCATCGGCTGCGTTGGCATGGCTCAACCCTCCCTTTTTCCGAGGCCGACTATTCGCGAGGCGTCGGGCCAAGGCAAGAGGGCGATTGTTTCAGTCTGTGCCGGCAGCGGAGCGGCGCAGTTGCTGGTAGCCCGAAAGGGCCTCGGCCACCTGCGCCGGGCTGAGGTCGCGGGCGAGCAGCGCCTCCGCCGCCGCGCTGTCGCCGGCGAGGGCAAGGGCGGCGGCGAGATCCTGGCGGATGCGTGAGGAGGTATCCGGGCTTGCGGCGAGCGGGCGAAGCACCTGGAGCGCGCGCGTGGGGTCGCCCGAAAGGGCCAGCGAAAGGCCGAGATTCACCTCGGCTGCCGTCATCGCCGGCGCCTCGGCGAGCGCCGCCTGATACGCCTGTTGCGCTGCCGCGTGATGCCCCTGCAAATCGCGCGCGATGCCGAGATCATTGAGCGCCGTCGGGTTGCGCCGGTCGAGCGCCAGCGCCTGTTGCAGCAGCGTCTCCGCCGCCGCCGGATCGCGCCCGAGGCGCACGCGGGCGAGGCCGATCAGCGCCGGCGCGGAATGCGGTGCCACGGCGAGGGCGTGCATGTAGCTATCCGCCGCTTCGGCACCGCGTTGCAGCGCATAGAGCGCATCGCCCTGGCGTAGCAGGGCGGCGGCATCGTTTGGCTGGCGGGCGAGAATGCCGTCGGCGACCTGCAGCGCCATCGCCGGCGCGCCACCCGCGAGCGCCGCATCGGCAACCCTCAGGCTCGGCTGCGCCGTGCTCAGCCGCGGCGAGGCCGGCGGCAAGGTGAGGCGCGCCGGCGCCCCGCCGCAACCGGTCAGCAATAATCCCAGCAACAGCCCTATTGGCGTGCGCATCGGTTTTTCCTTCAGTTGTGCATCACCTTCATCACCTGCAGCATCGCCGGGCCGCCGACGACCAGGAACACGCAGGGCAGGATGAAGACGATCATCGGCACCGTCAGCAGCACCGGCAATCGCGCCGCCCGTGCCTCGAAACGGGTAAGCATGTCCTGGCGCATCTCGGCCGCCAGGGTACGCAGCGCCTGGCTCAGCGGCGTGCCGTATTGGATCGTCTGCACCAGCGTCGTCGCCAGCCGCTTCACGCTCTCGAGCCCGGTGCGCTTGCCCGCTTGCAACAGCGCGGCGCGCGCGTCCGAACTGATGCGCAGCTCGTTGCCGGTGAGCTGCAATTCATCGGCGACGGCGGCATGGGCGTGGCGGATTTCCACCGCGACCCGCGCGATCGCCGGCTCCAGCCCGAGGCCCGCCTCGCTACAGATCACCAGCAGATCGAGCGCATCCGGCAGACCGCGATCGACCGCCTTGAGATAGCGCTTGCGCAGGCTGCGCACGATGAAATCGGGTCCGAGCAGGCCGGCGACGGCGGCGATGCCGAGGCCGAGATAGCGCGTCCCGCTGCTCAGCGTGAGCAGATTGAGTATCAGGAAGGCCAGGGATGGCAATGCGGTGAGCAGCAGTAGTTTACTGCCAACGAACAGGCCGAGACCGCTCCCGCGACGAAACCCGGCGCTGGTCAGCGTGGTCTCCAATTCGGTGAGCGTGCCGGTGGAGAGCAGCCCGCTGCGCGCGATGGTGTTGCCGATCGCGGCGATGATGCGCAGTGGCAACGGCCCGGAGGTATCCACCCGCTCCACCGCGAGGCCGCCGCTGAGTTGCACCATGCGAATGCGCGAGAGCAGCCGCTCCTGGCGGGTGATCTGCCAGAGCACGACGCCGAGTGCGGCCAGCAGGGCGGCGATGAGGGCGAAGACCGCGACCAGCATCGTCTGTGTCATGACAGGCTGCGCCGGATCATCGTGCGCATGATCATGATGCCGCCGCCGAGCATGCCGATCGCGATGCCGAGCAGCCGGCGCCCACCGGGGTCGGTGAACAGGACGGCGATGTAGCTCGGGTTGAGCACCGCGAGGGCGGCGGCGGAGAACACCGGCAGGGCAGCGAGAATACCGGCGCTGGTCTTTGCCTCCGAGGCAAGAGCATGACCGCGTTCCTTCATCGCCACGCGCTTGCGGATCACGTCGGCGAGATTCTCCAGCGTCTCGGCGAGGCCGCCGCCGGTCTGGCTCTGCAGCGACAGCGCGGTGCCGAAAAACCGGTATTCCGGCAGGTTGTTGCGCTCGCCCATCTGGCGCAAAGCCTCGTCGAGCAACATGCCGATGGCGATCTGGTCGGCCAGCACGGTGAATTCGCCCGCCGTGGGCGCCGGCGCCTCGCGCGCCACCAGACGGATCGCCTCGCCCACCGGAATGCCGACGCGCACCGAACGCACGATCATCGCCAGCGCGTCGGGGAACTGGCGAAACAGCGTATCGACACGCCGGCGCTCCGCCCAGGCGAAGAAGCCACGGCAGAGAAACAGCCACGCCGGCAGGATCAGCACGAAAGAGAGCGCGCCGAACAGCGTCGCCGCCAGCATCACCAACAGCCGCGCGAGCACCAGGGCGAGCGGCAGCACGAGCCACCACCGCAGCGGATAATGATCCTGTCGGTCGGGATGAAAGCCGAACAGCGCCGCCGCCTTCAGCCGCAACTGCGCACCCGCCTCCGCCCCACTCACCCGCAGCAGCAACGGCTTGACCGCGACGCGGAAGCTCTGATGCGGATCGACCACGCGGGCCATGCGTTGGTGGAAACGCTGCTGGCGTTCATAGCTCCGCTGCAACATCATCGCACTGAGGCCAAGGCCGCTCAGCCCGACGAACGAGGCCAGCAGAAGAATTTTCAGATCAAGCATGGTGGGTGGTGCTGGCTTCAGCCGATCCCATCATCACCGCTCCGCGTCGTCGAGGGCGGCGATCCAGGCGCGCTCCAGGCCGAAATAGCTCAGCCGGTCGTGAAAGCTCGGCCGCGCCCGGCTCGCCCGGTAATGGCCGCGCAGCCGGCCATCGAGCCCCTCGCCGTCGACCTCGAAGAAAAAGATGTCGTTCATGATGACGACTTCGCCCTCCATGCCGCACACCTCCGTCACCTGCGTCACGCGGCGGCCGCCGTCGCGCTGGCGCTCCACCTGCACGATCATGTCGATCGCGCCGACGATCTGCGTGCGAATGGCACGCGCCGGCAGGCCCATGTTGCCCATCTGCACCATATTCTCGATGCGCGTCAGCGCATCGCGCGTGGTGTTCGCGTGGATGGTGGACATGCTGCCGTCATGGCCGGTGTTCATCGCTTGCAGCATGTCGAACGCCTCGCCGCTGCGCACCTCGCCGATGATGATGCGGTCGGGGCGCATGCGCAGCGCGTTGCGCATCAGATCGCGCTGGGTGATCTCGCCGCGCCCCTCCAGGCTCGCAGGGCGGGTTTCCAGCCGCACCACATGCGGCTGCTGCAATTGCAGCTCGGCGGCATCCTCGACCGTCACCACCCGCTCGCCAATGTCGATCAGCCGCGACATCGCGTTCAGCAGCGTGGTTTTTCCCGAACCGGTGCCACCCGAAATGATCACATTGAGCCGCGCGCGGGCGGCGATTTCGAGCACCCGCGCGACCGGCGCCTCCAGCGAGCCGAACTGAATGAGCTTGGCGAAATCGATGCTCTTCTTGGAGAATTTGCGAATCGACAGATACGGCCCGTCGAGCGCCAGCGGCGGGAAGACGATATTGACGCGCGAGCCGTCGCGCAGCCGCGCATCCACCATCGGGCTCGACTCGTCCACCCGCCGGCCGACGGCGGCGGCGATGCGCTGGCAGATGTTGGCGACATGGGCGGCATCGCGAAACCGCGTCTCGGAGAGCACCATCTTGCCGCCGCGCTCGATGAACACCCGCTCCGGACCGTTCACCATGATGTCGGTGATCGCATCGTCTTCCAGCAGCGGTTGCAGCGGGCCGTAGCCCAGCATGTCGGCCACCAGCTCCACCGCCAGATCGCGCTGCTCGCGGGCATTGAGCTGAAACCGCCGTTCGGTCGCGATCTCGGCGATCAGCCGCTCCACCGCGGCCACCAGACGCTCCGGACTCATCGCGGTTGCCGCCGCCGGATCGAGCTGCGCGAGGCAGAGCGCGCGCAACTCGCCGAGCACCGGGTTGCCCTTCGGCTTGGCCGGCTCCGGCGGCGCGCTCACGGCCTCCGGTGCCGGTGGCGCGGCGGGCGCGGCCACCGGGGGCGCCGCCTCGGGGACCGAGCGGCGGCCGAAAGTCGGCATCAGGGGTGGCATCCCGCTCATCGGCGCGCGCCGAACCAGCGCCGGCGCCGCCGGCCTTGCCGCTCCTCATCCTCTGGCACACGCACGAAGGCGACCTCGCGGGCAATCTCGATGATGCCGGCGCGGAACGCGCCGCGCATCGCCGCCATCGGCTCGCCCATGCTGGCCGCCGCCCCGAGTTGGCGCGGCAGATCGGGGATGACGACATCGACCTTGAGCTTCAGCGCATCTTCCACCTGCTTGCGCGTGAGTGTGCCGACGGCCCCGAGCCGGTTCAGCACCAGCACCGCGCGGCGCGGTTGCAGCGGGCCGTTCGGCAGCGCGAGGCAGCGCAGCGTATCGCGCACGCCGGCAAGCGTCGGCGGCAGCACCAGCACGCGCTGATGGCCGAGTTCCAGCAGATCGCGATTGAACGCCAAGGGCGCGAGGCGCACATCCACCACGACGAAATTGTAACGACGCCGCAACGCATCGACGAGCTGGCGCGCCGCCCCCTCGGTATACACCGGCTGCTCGCTGAGTTTCTCCTCGCCGGCGAGCACCGCGAGCCGGCCTCCGACCGGCTGCGCCGAGCGTTCGACGAATAATTCGTCGATCCGCTGCGGCGCCTCCAGCGCGGTGCGCAGGCCGGAGCCGGTTTTCGCATCGAGTAAAAGGGCGGCGGTGCCGAGATGCAGATCGGCATCGAGCAGCACCGTATGCCGGCTCGCCGCGACGCCGAAATGCCACGCCAGATGAGCGGCGACGCTGCTCGCCCCCACACCGCCGCGCGCGCCCGAGACCGTCACCACGCGCCCGCCTTGCAGCAGATCCTGCGCCCGCCGCTCCTGTTTCAGCAGCGGCACGAAATGGCGCGCCACCATGTCGCGCGTGAGCGGCTTGTAGAGATACTCCAGCACGCCGAGGCCACGGGTGACCTGGCGATAGAAATTCACGCTCTCCAGATCGCCGAGCACCAGCACGCGCACATCCGGCTCGACCACGTCGGAGAGATCGCCCAGCGCGGTGAGCGGCTGATCCTCGCCGCTGACATCGACGATGAGGGAAATCGGCGTCGGCATTTTCTGCAACGCCGCGATCGCCGCGCGGATGTTGCCGCGCCGCACCACCACCCCCTCGGGCAGCGCCTCGCTCAGCACCTCGCGCAGAATCGCCTCGCTCTCGCCATCGGCGATGAAGGCGAGCAGCGGCGGCCGGCCGGACCGCCCGGTGATGTCCTCCGCGCTGCCGGGAAGCCGACCGTCCTCCGGCATCAGGAACCCCCGCCGCCGCCCGCGACACCGGCGGCGAGGCCACCCAAACCGCCACCACCGCCACCACCGCCGCCATAGCCGCCGTTGTTATTACCGCTGTCGGCCGGCGGCTGCCCCGGCTGGCCGGTGTCACCGGCCGGCAGCGGGCGAACATGGTCGGCGCGGTATTTGCTCACGGCGAGCGCCGCCGTTTCGCCGACCGAACCAGGCTCGCCGGTGCCGCGCACCAGATCCATCGGGTCGGCCACCTCGGCGCGCAGATCGGCATCGCTGACGCCGGTGGGCACCCACACGCCGGGGCGCTCATAGGGGTCGATATAGGAACAGGCCGTGGCCAGCAGCGCGGGCAGTAGCAGAACCGCACGCAGAATCATGGCACGCTCCCTCATTGCACGATGAAGCCGGCATCGCCGGGAATATGCGCGGCCGGCACGACCCGGCCGGTCTGACGCATCAGCAGGATGCGCTCGAAATCGTTCGGCGAGGTCCAGCCATCGGTCGGCGCCGCAAGTGCCGTCGGGTCGCTCGCCGCGCGCACGATATAGGGGGTGACGATGATCACCAGTTCGGTCTGGTTGCGCTGATAGCTATCGGAGCGGAACAGCGCGCCGAGGATGGGGATTTCGCCGAGGCCCAGAATGCTGTTGTCGATCTGATCGGTGCGGTCTTCCAGCAACCCGGCGATGGCGAAGCTCTGCCCGCTGCCGAGTTGCACCGTGGTTTCGGCGCGGCGCACTGTGAGCGCGGGTACCGAGACGCTGCCTGGCCCGACACTGAGTTGCACGGCGCCGATATTGGTCAGCTCGCTCACCTCCGGGCGCACATGCACGCTGATCCGCCCGCTGCTCAGCACCGTCGGCACGAAGGCGAGCTGCACGCCGTATTGCTGGAACTGGATCGAAATCTGGCCGAATTCCTGCGCGATCGGGATGGGGAATTCGCCGCCGACGAGAAAGCTCGCGGTCTGCCCGCTGGTCGTCACCAAGGTCGGCTCGGCCAGGATGCGCACCAGATTATCCTGCGCCAGGGCATCGAGCACGGCATCCGCGCCATCGATGCCCTTGCCGAGTGTCGGCATCACGATTCCAGCAGTGGCGAGCGCAGGATTGGTCGCGAGATTGGTCGAAAACGTCGCGAAATTGCCGAGCTTGGACCAATTCACCCCAAACTCCCGCACCACCACGCGGTTCATCTCGGCGATGCGCACGCGCAGCCCCACCTGCACCGATTCGCGCACGCTCAGCCGGTCGTCGAGCTTCTGGCCGCTGGGGACGTATTGTTTGGCGAGCGCCATCGCCTGCTCCGCATCGGCGGCCGACGTCACCTCGCCGCTCAGCACCATCCCCTGCGGCGTGGTGTCGATATGCACGCGGCTGTCGGGCAGCGCGCGGCGGATCGCCTGGCCGGCGTTATCGGCACCATAGCCGGAAGCCTGCACGATCACTTCGTACTGGCCGATGGCGTGGCCCGCATTGTCGAGCGCGGCGATCGTCGTGCGGCCGGGAGCGACGCCGAAGATGAACAGCGAGGTGGGGCTGGCCGGGCGCACCTCGGCCACTTTCGGGTCGGCGGCGAATACGCTGGCGGCGGCGGCGTGCAGCGGAATGATGCGCCCGTTGCCGGCCTGCAACAGAATCGCCCCGCTCGCCGGCTTGCCCGGCGCCGGCACCGCGAGCGGGGTTGGCGTCTGGCCGGTGGCCGGGCTGATCGCCCAGGCGAGGGCGAGCAGACCGGCGAGCACGCGGGCGGTGAGCGTGCGCCGATGCGTGGGGCGGCGCATCAGAAATGGAACTCCTTGCCATCGGCGCTGCCCTGATAGACGCGCACGGTATTGGCATTGAGATGCGCGCTGTCGCCCTCGCGCAGCGCCGGCGAAACTTCCCCCGCCCAGGTGATGCTCGGCCCGCCGGCCGCCGCCGTCTCCGCCTTGTCGGCGGCACTGCCGGGGTCGGCCGAGCGCACCACCAGGGAAAGATGGCCGAGCCGGCTCGCCACCGTCACATCCTCCGCCCCCGCTGCCGTCACCTCCAGCGTTACCGTGCGCGCCGCCTTCTGCTCGGTATCCTGCGAGCCGCCCTGCACCAGTTGTTGGTCGATCGCGATCACCCGCACGTTGGCGAGCACCGTCTCCGCCGCCAGCCGGTGGCTGAGCCGTGCATTCGGCCCATCGACCGTCTGCGTCAGGATCAGATCGACACGGTCGCCCGGCCAGATCAGCCCGGCGCCGCCGCTTACCAGATCGACCGCGACCGTCACCGCGCGCATGTTCGGCCCGAGCACGGCGGCGAGGAAGCCGTGATCGCCGGGGTGCATGATCTCGGCCGGCAAAATCGGGTCCTGTGCGCCGAGGCTCTGGCGCACCATCGAGCCATAGAGCGCGGCGCGCTCGGTCGGCGTGTCCTTGCTGGCGCCCACCGGCACCAGCGTGGGCGGCATGTCGCGCGTCGCGATGTCTTCCGGCTTCAGCAGGCTGCCGGCATGCAGCGCGCGCGCCGCCACCAGCACCTTCACCGGCGGCACCACCACCTGGCGCGAGCCGGCTGGGTGGGTGCTGACCCAGGCGACGGCACCGAAGCCGGCGAGACCGAGGGCCATCAGCACGAACAGGGCGATGCGCAGGACCATGTCCCGTTCCCCCTCAGGGACGCAGCAGAATGAAGATGGCGCCGGCGGCGATCGCCGAGGCGTAGGGCAGCGGGCCATGCCGGCGGATGCGGCGGCGCTCGATGCGCAGGATGCGCGCGAGCCGGCCGGCGGGCCTGCCAGGACGGGCGTTTGGCAGCAGAGCGGCGAGGGCCAGATAGAGCAGCGCGAGCGCCCCGCCGGCGAGGGCGACGGCCACGATCATCGCCGGCACTTTGCCGGGTGGCACCAGCAGGGCGGCGGCGGCGAACAGCTTCACGTCGCCGCCGCCGAGCCAGCCACGTCGCCAGCAGAAGGCGGCGACGATAAAAACGGCGGCGCCGGCGGGGAGGGCGAAACGGAGGCTGCCGGCTTGCCATTGCAGCGCCAGCGCGAGAATGGCGATCAGCGCGGGGACGCGGTTGGGGACTGTGCGGCTGATGAAATCACGCACGCCGGCGGCGATCAGCAAGACGATGCCGCCAGCGTGCGCAAGATTTGAAATAATGGTGAACACTTTTTGTGTAACACATAAATTTAATATCAAAAAAATTTAACCAAAAATCTTCAGAAAGTAGTGCTAGTTAATGTGTTTTTAATGTTGGTAAATGTAGTGCTTAACCCACCGCCAAGCGTAGTGAAGGCGGTAACGATTAAACCACCCATAACTGCAGCAATCAGCCCATATTCAAGCGCCGTCACCGCGCGCTTGTCGGTCTTGAGTTCCAGCCAGGTCTTTACGTATTCGATCATCGGTCAATCCTTTCCTCGTTGCAGGCCCGGCGGCGCCGCGGCTCTGGCGCAAGTGCGGGATTTTCCCGACGTGGTCTCAATCCTGCTTGCTCGCGCAGGATCGCGCAGAGGGAAGTTTGACCAAGGAAGCTTACGAAAAGATGAATCGCCTCACTGCGGCGTGAAAACCCGCGGCAGTCTGGCGTCGCCCACGGCGCTCGCCATGTGCGGGGTGAACACGCGCACACGCGCCGCCGCCGAAGAGATGCGGATCACCACCGGGTCGGCCGCCCAACCTGCCACATCGCCGCGCCAGCCGGCGAGCACGCGCAGCCGATAGGGCGCGCCAAGCCCGGGCGTTGCCGAATGATACAGCCCCACGGCGCTCTCCCAATCGCCGCTGCGCCGGTACAGTTCGGCGAGGAAGGCCGCCGCGGCTTGCGCATTCGCCGCCGGATCGAACGCCTCGGCGAGGCTCGCGAAGGCCGCCGGGTGGTGCAGCAGATTGACCTGGAAACACCCGACGTCGATCGAGCGCTGCCCCGCCGCCCGCGCCGCC
>DAHXNW010000050.1 GCA_027365195.1 Acetobacteraceae bacterium | reverse complement strand
CGCGCCTCGCCGGTGCCACCGCCGCCTGCACCGCAGGCCCGGCGAGCACCATCAGCACGCCGCCGGCCGCCCCGGCCAGGATGCGCCAGGGCAGCAGCCAGCCAAAGCCGCCGCGCCAGGCGCAGGCGGCGAAGCTCAGGGCGATCAGCAGCATCGCCAGCCGCAGCGCCCGGCGCACGCCAAGGCCGCGCCCGACCAAGGGCGCAAGCAGCGCGCCGCTCAGATAGCCGCCGAGATTGGCCGCCCCCAGCGCACCCCCGGCCGCCGCGGAGAGCCATCCCGCACGCACCATCGCCGGCAGCAGCGGCGCATAGGCGAAGCGCTGCAACCCGACGCCGATCAGCGTCGCGCCAAGCCCGGCGAGGATCGGCGCGATGTGTCCGGCTTCAGCCATGGCGCGAGCGTTGCAGCAGCGCTTGCGCCTCGGCGCCGTCCAGATCGAGCACCTGTTCGGCCACCGGCTGGGCGAAGCCGGCACGGGCGAACACGCCGAGCGCGCGGGTGCGCGCCTCGGGCGCCGGCGCCACAGCCGCGAATGGACCGAGCCGGCGGCGGCGGGCGAGTGCCACGGCGGCGAACAATTCGGCCTCGGCATCCTCCGGCAAGGCGGCGCGCGCGATCTCGGCGGCGATGCCGCGCGCCGCCAGATGGGCCGCGACGGCAACGCGCGAACGCCCGGCCCGCCGCAGCCGCCGGGCGCGCATCGCGGCGAAAGCGGCATCGTCGACCAGCCCGGCGGCAGCGAGCCTTGCGACCTCCTCCCGCGCCAGCGCCCGCGCCGCCGCCGTTGCCGCCGGTTCGGCGTCGGTCGCGCGCGCCCAGCGCAGGATGCGCCGCTCCAGCACCCGCAGCAGCGCCGCCTCGCCAGCGGCGAAGCGCGCCAGATAGGCGAGTGCCGCCTCATGCAGCATCTCCCGGCTCGGCGGCGCTGGCGGTTTGGGCGGGGGGGGCGGACGAGTCATCGGCGCAGGATGGCACGCGGCCCCAGACCACGACCAGCCCAGCCCAGCCGTACCAGCCCGTGTCAGCCCGCCATCGCCTCGGTGAGCCAGCCCCAGGCTTCGAACTCGGCGGCCCCGGCGGTTTTCTCGACCAGTGGACGGAGTGCCGCGAGCTGCGCCGCGATGGTGGCGGGCGGCAGCAGATGGCGGCGTGAAAACAAAATGGCCGCCTCGATCACCGCCGCCTGCGCGCGGTTGAAGCCGCGAAACGGGGCATGCGTCGCTTCGCTCACCACCCGGCAGAGAAAGCGCGGGCGCAGCGCATCCTCGCGCACCGAGACCACGCGCAATTCGGCATGCGCCAGTGCGGCGGCGAGGCGCGGCGGGCGGATGTGCGCCGAGGGGCAGAGCGGCCAGTCCCGCCGGCCGGTGAGCAGGCCGGCGATGATGCGCACGTCATCGACGTAATTCGCCACGAATTCCGGCAGCGCGCGCAGATTGGCGAGCGTCGCGGAGGGGTGGAACGGCGCGACGATCCACCCCCCGCTTTCCTCGCCCGCCTCGGCGGCGATCAGGCCGAGCGGGGAGAGATGCGGTTTGCCATCGGGCGCCAGTGTGCTCACCACGCATTCTCGGATCATCGCGCCGCCTCCACCGGATCCTGTATAAGGCCCAGCGTGGCCGGGCGGGAGTGTGCGGTTTAGGCGTTGCGCACGGAAAACACGTTCGGACCGGCCCGCACGGGATATAGCTATCGCCAAATCGGCTGACAATTTGGCAGCACTCATGACTGCTGGGATGGTTGATCTGGCCTCGGTCGCTTGGTTCCGGCTCGTGGGCTGCCTTACGATTCTGTTCCATTGGGGCTGTTATCCTACGCTATCGCCTGCCGAAGCCGGCTAAGCAAGTATCGGGTGGGTTGGCGCTGGCCGGATAGGATACGGCATAGGTGCCCATCATCGATGTTGGCGCTTTTGGCAAACCGTCGTAGGCCGATTTGGTCGCAGCGCTGGCGGACCAGCGGCATGATGTGATCGGCAGCGGCGTGCGATTCGGCAAGAATCTGACCGGCTTTGGCTGCCAATCTGGCAAGCTCGGCATCGGGTGGTGATTTGCGACCGGCGAGGATGTCGCATAGGTGGCGGCGGGACCATTTTACCGCAGTCACGAACGTCGTCATGCCGCCTGCCTCTGCGGCTTGACGAATGGTTTCGAGCTTCTGCGTGCGATCGGCGTTGGCGTATTCGTTCTTTGCGTCTGGATCGAGGCCGAGGAAGACTTGTTCTTCGCAGCGGTTGGCCTCCTTGCCGATCAAGGTGATCGAGAT
>DAHXNW010000049.1 GCA_027365195.1 Acetobacteraceae bacterium | reverse complement strand
CGGCGCGAACGACTTAATGGCGCGGCACTGGCCGAAAGCACCCGCAGGGTCGGCTATCCGGTGGTCGGGCTGGTGCGCGAACTCTCCCGCGCCGCCGAGGCGGATTGCCCCGGCGCCGGCGGCTGGACGCATTGGGGGGCGACGACGCAGGATATTCTCGACACCGCCCTGGTGCTGCAAATCCGCGCCGGGCTCGATCTGATCAACGCCGAGCTCACCCGGCTCACCGCCGCCCTCGCGCAGCAGGCAGCGGCGTGGCGGGGCGCGGTGATGGCCGGGCGGACGCATTTGCAGCACGCGCTGCCGACCAGCTTCGGGCTGAAATGCGCGACCTGGCTCATGCCGCTGCCCGCGCATCTGGAGCGGCTGGCGCAGGCCCGCCCGCGCGTGCTGCGGGTGCAATTCGGCGGTGCCGCCGGCACGCTCGCCTCGCTCGGCGCCGATGGCATCGCGGTGATGCAAGCGCTCGCCGAGGCGCTCGGCCTCGCCATGCCGCCCGCCCCCTGGCATGTGGTGCGCGACGGGCCGGCCGAGATCGTCGGCCTGCTCGGATTGATCTGCGGCAGCCTCGCCAAATTCGCCACCGACATCATTCTGCTGGCGCAGACCGAAGTGGCCGAGGTCGCCGAACCGCACGAGCCGGGACGCGGAGGCTCTTCCACCATGCCGCAGAAACGCAACCCGATCGCCGCCGAATACGTGCTGGCCGCCGCGCGCGCGGTGCAGGCGCTGGTGCCGGTGATGCAGGGCGCGATGGCGCAGGACCATGAGCGCGCGACCGGCCCGTGGCAGGCCGAAAGCCTCGCTCTGCCGCAGGCCTTCGTGCTCACCCACGGCGCGCTTTGCCACGCCTGCACCATCGCCGAGGGCATGGTGGTCGATGCCGAACGGATGCGGGAGAATCTGGCGGCGACCGGCGGGCTGATCGTCGCCGAGGCGGTGATGATGGGATTGGCCCCGCATCTCGGGCGCGAGCGCGCGCATCACGCGGTGCGGGCGGCCTGCGACATCGCTCGCGCCGAGGGCATCGATCTGGCCAGCGCTCTCGCGCGCGCGCCGGAAATCACCGCCCGGCTCGATGACCCGGCGATCGCCCTTCTGTGCGATCCGGCGGGCTATCTGGGCAGCGCCGATCCGTTCATCGACCGCGTGCTGGAAAGCGCGCGCGACTGGATTTGAGGGAGAGACGACAATGCAAACAACAACCATTCCGGTCGCCACGCTGCGCGATTTCGTCGCCGCGATTTTCGCCGCCGCCGGCTGCGAGGCCGAGGAGGCGGCGCGCATCGGGCGCTATCTGGTGTCCGCCAATCTCGCCGGCCACGACAGCCACGGCGTGATCCGCGTGCCGCGCTACATCCACTGGCTGCAACTCGGCTATGTGCGGGCCGGACAGAGATTGAGCATGGTGAGCGAGGGGCCGAGCCATGCGATCGTCGATGGTAATTACGGCTTCGGCCAGACGGTGGCGCCGCTCGCCGTCGATCTCGGCATCGCCCGCGCCCGCGCGCAGGGGCTCGCGGTGGTCGGTCTGCGCCACGCCGGGCATATCGGCCGCGTGGGCGATTGGGGCGAGCGCGCCGCCGCCGCCGGCCTCGTGTCCTTGCATTTCGTCAATGTCGCCGGCGGCGAACTGGTGGCCCCGTTCGGCGGCGTCGATCGGCGCTTTTCCACCAACCCGATCTGCATCGCCATCCCCGATGAGCAGGGCGGGCCGCTGCTGCTGCTCGATTTCGCCACCTCCCTGGTCGCCGAGGGCAAGGTGCTGGTCGCCTCGCAAGGCGGCAAGCCGGTGCCGGAGGATGCGCTGATCGGGCCGGATGGCAGCATCTCGGGCGATCCGCGCCAGCTCTATGGCGAGATCGCCGGCAGCCATGTGCGCGATGCCGCGCAGGGGCTGGGGGCGCTGCGCACATTCGGCGCGCACAAAGGCTCGGGGATCGCGCTGATGTGCGAAATCCTCGCCGGCTGTCTCACCGGCGGCGGCACCTCCGGCCCGGTGGCGGGCGGCAAGCGGGGGCGGATTTCCAACAGCATGCTGTCGATCTATCTCGACCCGGCGCATCTCGGCGCGGTTGATTTCGTGCGGCAGGCGCGCGACTACGCCGCCTATATGGCGGCCTCGCGCCCGTCGGAACCCGGCGGGCGCGTGCTGCTGCCCGGCGAGCCGGAGGCGGCGACGCGGCGCGCGCGCGAGCGCGACGGGGTGCCGCTCTCGACCGGAACCTGGGCGGCGATTTGCGAGACGGCACAGGCGCTCGGGGTTGCGGCGCCCGCTTAACCGGATTTTAAGCTTTCCCTGATCATCTGCCACGTCGCGCGCCGGGTTGCGCGCGAACGGATGGTGCCGATGATGGTGAAAGCAGCGCGCAGGCGAAAGGGGTTGCATCGCGATCGTCGCGGCGCCGTCGCCGTGATGGTCGGCCTCAGCCTGCCGGTGCTGATCGGCAGCGCCGGTCTCGCGACCGATGTGAGTTTCTGGTACACCGAAGCCTCCCGCCTGCAACTCGCCGCCGATGCCGGGGCGATGAACGCTGCCTATCTGCTCTATTATACCACCTCCCCCTCGGCGCTGGCGGCGGCGGCGCAGACCGGCGTGCAGCAGATGACCGGCGGCAGCCTGATCGGCACGCTGAACGGGCCGCCGGCGATCCAGGTCTCCTACAACGGCACCACGCCGCAGGTGACGGTGACCTTGAGCAGCAGCGCCAATCTGTTTTTTACCCAGATGTTTCTCACCGGCGTGGTGCAGATGTCGGCGATCGCCGGCGTGCAGGAGCCGATCAACCAGAACACCAGCTATAACCCCCCGGCCAATCCGGGAGGCTCCACCGGTGCGCCCGGTGGCGGCTCGCCGCCAAGCGGCGGCAGCACGACGCCAGGCGGCGGCGGCGGCAACCCCGGCGGCGGCGGCAATCCGGGTGGCAATGGCGGCTGGACCGGCGGCGGGCAAGACGGTGGGGGTGGCGGCGGCTGGACCGGCGGCCAAGGGGGCGGTGGTCCTGGCGGCGGGGGGGGTGGCAGTCCGGGCGGCGGTGGCAGTCCGGGTGGTGGGAGTCCGGGTGGTGGCGGCGGCGCTCCGAGCGGTGGTGGCGGCAGTCCAGGCGGCGGTGGTGGCGGGGGTGGTGGCAGCGGCGCTCCGAGCGGCGGCGGCGGCAGTCCGGGCGGCGGTGGTGGCGGAGGCGGCGGCGGCGGGGGTGGTGGTGGCAGTCCTGGCGGCGGCGGCGGTGGCGGCAGTCCGGGCGGTGGCAGTCCGGGCGGTGCCAGCGGCGGCAGTTCCGGTGGCGGTTCCGGCGGCGGCAATCCGGTGATGGTGCAATGATGCGCATGGTCTGGCATCGCCTGCGCGCCGGGCGGCGGGGCAGCGTCGCGGTGGAATCGGCGCTCGCCCTCTTGCTCATCCTGGTGCCGCTGTTCGCCGGCATCGCCGATCTGGGATTGGTGTTTTCGGCACAGACGCGGCTCGATGACGCACTCAATTCCGCCGCTCTCTACTCCTGGGCGAATTCCGCCACACTCACCCCCAGTAATCTGCAACAGATGATCACTCAGCAGTGGGGCAGCGCGAGCCCCGCGCTCACGATCGCGACCCCGGTCTTCACCTGCACCTGCGTCACCGTCGGCTCGCAGGGCAATCCGCAGAGCGCGCCGATCGGCTGCACCAATCACTGCAACTCCGCCGCCGCCACGATCAAATCGGCCTATGTCGCGGTGAAACTCAGCACAGAGGTGCCCCTCCCGCTGCCCTTCCCCGGCATCGCCTCGCCGTTTCCGCTTGCCGTCTCCGGCACGATCCGGCTGCCATGACGCGCTTTGCCCTCACCCCTCTGCTGCGCGAGCGGCGCGCCGTCGCTGCGGTGGAATTCGCGATGACCGGCGGCGCCGTGATGGTGACGATGATCGCCATCATCGAACTCGGCATGGTCTTCCTCGCCCAGCAATCGCTCGACCGGGGCGCTCAGCGCGCCGCGCGCTACGCCGTGGTGCATAGCCAGACCTCCCCCGCGCCGGCAACCACGCAGGCGGTGATCAATCAGTTCTATGCCGCAACGCCGGTGTTTTCCGCGCAATCGGGCAACGCGCCGCAGATCACCGTCACCTACCCGGCGGGGAATGTGGTTGGCCAGACGGTGGTGGTGACGGCGAATTTCACCTGGCAGCCGGTGGGTTCCGTGGGCAATCTGCTGGCGATCCCGCTCAGTGCGACGGCGCAGGATACCATTCAGTATTGAAGCGTGGCTGCTCGCGCTGCCGCTCCTGCTCGGCGCGGCGGGGCCGGCGGCCCTGGCGGCACCGGCGCCTCCCACCTGCACCGAGGCGGCGGCCGTGGCGGAGCTTGCTTTCGGCCTGCCGCACGGCCTGCTCGCCGCCATCGGGCGCGCCGAATCGGGCCGAGCGGACCCGCGCTCCGGCGCGCTCACGCCCTGGCCATGGACGATCGATATCGAGGGGCGCGGGGCGTTTTTCGAGACGCCCGAGGCCGCCATCGCGGCGGTGCAGGCGGCGCGGGCGGCGGGGCAGCGCTCGATCGACGTCGGGTGTTTCCAGGTCAATCTGCTGCACCACCCGGCGGCCTTCGCGAGCCTCGCCGAGGCGTTCGATCCGGCGGCGAATGCGCAAGCCGCGGCG
>DAHXNW010000042.1 GCA_027365195.1 Acetobacteraceae bacterium | reverse complement strand
GCGAAGCGCGCGGCCGCATCACCTCGGTGACGCTGAAATCGTCGCCGGAAGTGACCGGCGACGGGCGGGCCACGCTGCGCGAGCTCATCCTCGCCGATCCGCGCACCGGGCGGATGGCGGCGTTGTTCTTCCCCCGCCTCGCGGCAAGGCTGGAGGAGGTGCCGGCGGCCGGCGAGCGGGTACGGCTCGTGTTCGTCGGCAACCATTGCAAGGGTGCGACCTTCGCCGATGGGGCCGAGCATGTCACCGAGGCGCTCACCGCCTGGACCGAGGCGATCGCCCGCGCCCTGCCGGAATTTTATTTCGGCCGCCTCGACGTGCGCTTTCCCTCGCTCGCCGATCTGCGCGCCGGGCGCGGGCTTCGTATCATCGAAATCAACGGCGTCGGCTCCGAGGCGACGCATATCTGGGATCCGTCGGCGCGGCTCGGCCCGGCCTATGCGGCGCAGTTCGCGCATTACCGCGCCGCCTTTCGGATCGGCGCCGCCAACCGCGCCGCCGGCCATCGCACGGCTGGTCTGCGCGCTTTATTGCGTCTATGGCGTTTGCAACGGCGCCTAATGGCCTCATATCCGGTGCACGACTGAACCCTATCGACAAGCAAAGGAGCAAATATGCTCGACGATCATGCAACTTCCGGCACCGATCTTTTCTCCCCGGTGCAAGTCGGCCCCTATACCCTGGCGAACCGGGTGGTGATGGCCCCGCTCACCCGCTCGCGTGCCGGCGCCGGTGATGCGCAGGGCGAGATGAATGCCACCTATTACGCGCAGCGCGCGAGTGCGGGTCTGATCATCAGCGAGGCGACGCAGATCAGCCGGCAGGGCAAGGGCTATGCCTACACACCCGGCATCTACACCGATGCGCAGGTCGCCGGCTGGCGGCTGGTGACCGATGCGGTGCATGCCAAGGGCGGGCGCATCTTCGCGCAGCTCTGGCACGTCGGGCGCATCTCGCATCCCTCCTTGCAGGCCGACGGCGCCCTGCCGGTCGCCCCCTCGGCGGTGCAGCCGGCCGGCCAGGCCTTCACCGAGAGCGGCTTTCAGCCCTTCGTCACGCCGCGCGCGCTGGCGATCGAGGAAATCCCCGGCATCGTCGCCGATTACGTCCACGCCGCACGCTGCGCCGAGCGCGCCGGCTTCGACGGGGTGGAGGTGCATGCCGCGAACGGCTATCTGCTCGACCAGTTCATGCGCGATAAAACCAACCAGCGCACCGATGCCTATGGCGGGCCAATCGCCAATCGGGTGCGCCTCACCCTCGAGGTGATCGAGGCGGTGACGCGTGAGATCGGGGCCGAGCGCACCGGTATCCGCATCTCGCCCAACAGCCCGGCGAACGACATCGCCGACAGCAACAACGAGGCGGTCTTCACCCATCTGGTGGAGGCGCTGAACCGCTTCGGCCTCGCCTTTCTGCATGTGGTGGAGGGTGCGACCGGCGGGCCGCGCGAGGTGCCGGGCGGCTTCGATCTCGCCATTCTGCGCCAGCGCTTCAAGGGTCTCTACATGGCCAATAACGGTTACGACCGGGCTTTGGCGCTCGCCACGCGGCGCGACGACCGCGCCGATCTGATCGCCTTCGGCCGCCCGTTCATCGCCAACCCCGACCTGGTCGAGCGTCTGCGCCGCAACGCGCCGCTCAACCGGCTCGACACCAAGACGCTGTATGGCGGCGATGCGCACGGCTATACCGACTACCCGACGCTCGATGCGGCGCAGCCGAACGATCTCGCGGCGAGCTAGGCTCTTTCACAACGCCGCGCCCGTTGCCGAGCGGCAGCGGGCGCGGTGGCAATCCGGCGCGACTGCGGGCATATGATACCGCGCGCCGGGTTGGCGGGCGGCGGCGCGCCGAACCGAGCAGACTCGCCACAGCGTGGAGGCCGCAGATGAACTATCGCTCCTATCAGATGATCGAGCGCCGTAAATCGCGCCAGATCCATGTCGGCGCCGTCGCCGTCGGCGGCGATGCGCCGATCAGCGTGCAGACGATGACCAACACACCGACCACCGACATTGCCGCGACGGTCGCGCAAATCCAGCGCGCCGAGCGCGCCGGGGTGGATATCGTGCGCGTCTCCTGCCCGGATCAGGAAAGCGCGCTCGCGCTGCGCGAGATCGTCCGCCAGGTGCGGGTGCCGATCGTCGCCGACATCCATTTCCATTATCGCCGCGCCATCGAGGCGGCCGAGAGCGGCGCCGCTTGCCTGCGCATCAATCCAGGCAACATCGGCAGCCCGCAGCGGGTGCGCGAGGTGATCAACGCCGCGCGCGAGCATGGCTGCTCGATGCGCATCGGCGTCAACGCCGGCTCCTTGGAGCGCCATCTGCTGGAGAAATATGGCGAGCCGAACCCCGAGGCGCTGGTGGAGAGCGCGCTGGAACACGCGAAAATCCTGCAGGATCATGACTTTCACGAGTTCAAGATCAGCGTGAAGGCGTCCGACGTGTTCCTCGCCGTGGCCGCCTATCAGCAGCTCGCCGAGGTGTGCGACCATCCGTTGCACATCGGCATCACCGAGGCCGGCGGCCGGCGCACCGGCACGGTGAAATCGGCGATCGGGTTGGGCAATCTGCTGTGGGCCGGCATCGGCGACACCTTGCGCGTCTCGCTCTCGGCCGAGCCGGAGGAGGAGGTGCTGGTCGGCTGGGAGATGCTGAAATCGCTCGGCATCCGCCATCGCGGCGTGCGCATCATCTCCTGCCCGTCCTGCGCGCGGCAGGGGTTCAACGTGATCGAGACGGT
>DAHXNW010000031.1 GCA_027365195.1 Acetobacteraceae bacterium | reverse complement strand
GCGGCGATCCAGGTGCTGCACATGATGCTCCTGCCGCTGATCCTGTTCACGGCGATCGCCGCGGCCCTCGGCTGGCGCGCCGCGCGCACCCAGGCGTTCCCGATCGGCTATCTGTATTTCGCGCTGCCGTTCTGGAGCGGCATCAATTTCATCTTCCGGGCGATGAGCGCCAAGGCGACCGGAGCGCTGATGTGGCTGACCGGCATCGCCGGGTACATGCAGGGCGATTTGATCCATCTGGCCGGCGGCACCGTGCGCATCGCCGGGGACTGCAGTGGCCTGCACGAGTTCATCGTGGGCCTGGCGCTCGCGGCGCTCTACTGCAAGCTGTTCGAGCTGCCCCGCCGTCAGAGCCTGCTCGCGATCGGTCTGATGGGCGTGTTGGCCACCGTGGTCAATTGGATCCGCATCTTCGCGGTGGTGGTCGCCGCCTATACCACCGACATGCACAGCTCCCTCGTGCGCAACCACTACTGGCTCGGCTGGTGGTTGTTCGCGCTGGTATTCGCCGGATATCTCTGGTGGATGGGACGGATGCCCGCGCCGGCGGCAAGAACTGCGCCCGCGGCAGCCGAGCCGGACGGCGCGCCGCCCGCCACGGCCCAGGCCGCCCGCCCGGGGCTCTCCTTAACCAAAGTCCTGGCGCTGGCGGCCTGGGCGGCCTTCATCATCGTCTTCTGGCTGTGGGTCCGCAGCTCGCTCGCGAACCGGGAGTACTGGGTCAGTTGGGCGCTGTCCGCGGGAGGATTGGCGGCGCTCCTCGGGTGGATCGTGCACCGCCGCGCGGCGCGCCGCTCGCTGCGCCAGCGTCAGCCGGCATATCAGGCCGAGGAGGCACCGAGGACCGCCGGCAACGCCCTCGCATCGGTCCTGGTGACCGTGCTCGCGCTCGCGCTCCTGCCGGCCAGCGCCTACGCGATGGACTGGGCGGCCGCGCGCGCCCCTGCCGGCCTCGCCATCGACTGGCCGGGCGCGCCGGCCGGCTGGGAAGGCCCGCAGCGCGCCTACGCCAGCGAGTGGCGGCCGTACTTCCGCCGCGCCACTGTTCAATCGCTGCGGCAATACACCACCGCCGGCGGTGCGACCGTCCAGGTCTTCGCAGTTGCTTATCGCCGGCAGACGCAGCATGCCAAGCTGCTCAGCTACTGGAACAGGCTCCTCGGCAGGACCGGCGACCTGCGGCCCGAGGCGCGGCGCATCGTGGACGCCCCCAGCGGCCGCTGGCGTGAAACGCGGGTAATCGATGCCGCGGGCCTGCGCTCTCTCATCTGGTCGCGCGACCGCATCGGTAACCGTGTGTTCATCGACCCCCGGCTGTCCCAGCTGTGGTACGGACTGCGGGCTCTGATCCATCCCCCGCTGTCTTCGCTCGAGGCCTTGCGCACGGACTGCCAGCCGAGCTGCCGGGCGGCGCGCGCGCGCCTCGCGGCCGCTGCCCAACACCTGCTGCCGGCGCTGCGCCGGGACGACCGCACCGCCGAGCGTTCGGGCCCGGCGGCCTAATACCCGCCCATGAAGCTGCCGATCCCCGGAATCCCGTTCATCGCCGCACCCGCCCCCTGCGCGCCCACCAGGCTGTAGGTGAAATACAGCCCCACGCGATCATCGCTGTAGGAGCCGACGAGGTAACCGGACCGGCCGGGCGAGCCGCTTTGCTGCATCCGCTCGACATAGAACGACACCGACAGCCGGAAAAAGCGCTTCGAGACACTGAGCGCGACG
>DAHXNW010000015.1 GCA_027365195.1 Acetobacteraceae bacterium | reverse complement strand
TCCGTCTCGCCAGAAATCGCCACGCCATCGCGCGTGCCGGCGGCGTGGCCGTTGACGGTGATGCGGCCGGAGGCGGCGACCAGATAGACATGGCTGCCCGCCGGCAGGCTGCGCCGCACGCTCTGCCCGGCAGGGATGCTGCCGGCCAGCAGCGCGCCGTCGGCATAGAGGGGCAGCGCGCCGGCGGCGACATCCTCGCCATAGCCGCTCGCCAGCACGGCGAGGCCGGCGCCGCTGCGCGGAAACTGCCGCGCGCCCCAGCCGGGTGCGACGCCCATCCGGTTCGGCCGGATCCAGATCTGGAACAGCCGCGTCGGCTCGGCGTCGCGATTATATTCCGCGTGCATGATGCCGGTGCCAGCATGCATCACCTGGATGTCGCCGGCGCCGGTGCGACCCTCGTTGCCCAGGCTGTCACGATGGGTGATCGCGCCCTGGCGGACATAGGTGATGATCTCCATGTCGCGATGCGGATGCGGGTCGAAGCCGGTGCCGGGGGCGATCTCGTCATCGTTCCATACCAGCACGGAGCCGAAGCCCATGCGCTCGGGATCGCGGTAATGGCCGAAGCTGAAATGATGCTTGGAATCGAGCCACTCGTTGCGAAACGCGCCGAGCGAGGCGACCGGGCGGATGTCGATCATCGGGCTGCTCCCCATATTGTTCGATGTCGAAGCATCATCTAGGGTGATGGTCGGTGAAAAGCAAGCCCGCGCGGGAATCGGTCCGCGCGAGGCGGCGCAGCAGGAATTCCACCTCCGCCTTCGCGATCGCACTCAGGCCGCCCGCCGGGGCGCGCTGCGCGTCCGAGCGAATGAGGCCGCGCCGCGCCATGACGTATTTGCGCACTGCCAGCCCGATGCCCGGCTGTTGCTCATAGCGCAGCAGCGGCAGATGCGCGTCGAACAGATCGTGCGCCGCGTCGCGCTGCCCGGCCCTGGCCATCCGCACCACATCCACCAGCATATCGGGGAAGGCGTAGCCCGTCATCGCGCCATCCGCTCCGCGCGCCAGCTCGAAATCGAGGAACAAGCCGCCATTGCCGCAGAGGATGCTGAGCGGCCGCAGGGTGCCCTCGGCCTGCCATTGGCGCAGCGTGGAGATTTTTTCGAGGCCCGGCCAGTCCTCGTGCTTCAGCATCACGCAGGAGGGCTGCGCCTCCACGATGCGCCGGATCACCCCGGGTGTCATCACGACGGTGAAGTTGAGCGGATAGTCCTGGATGACGAAAGGGATGTCCGCGCCGATCGCCTCCACCGCCTGGCGGTAGTAGGTGATGATCTGATCGTCGGTGCGCAGCGTGTTGGGGGGTGCGATCATCACGCCCGCGGCGCCCGCCTCCATCGCGGCCAGGGCGAGGGCGCGCATCGCGGCGAAGCCGGGAGCGGAGACGCCGACGATCACCGGCAGGCCGGGCGCGCGTCTGATGAAGCGTGTGGCGACCGCGACGGCCTCCGCGCCATCCAACTTCGGCGCCTCGCCCATCACCCCCAGCACCGTCATGCCCGTGCTGCCGCAGCCGACATAGAAATCGGTCAGCGCGTCGATCGATTCCATGTCGATCCGGCCATCGGCCTCGAACGGCGTGGGGGCGATCGGGTAGACACCTGCGGCGGTCGCGTCGAGCTTCAAGGCAGCCTCCATGAGGGTGTGGCCATGCTCAGGCCGGATTGGGAACCCATTGCAGCAAAGCCGGCGTCAGTTCCGACAGCTGGTTGACGCCGAGCAGCGCCATGTCGCGCTCGATCTCGTCTTTCAGGATCCGCGCGGCGTGCACCACGCCGGCGGTGCCGCCGATCGCGGCGGCGAACATGAAGGGGCGGCCGATGAAGACGAAATCCGCGCCGAGCGCCAGCGCCTTCAGCACATCCGTGCCACGCCGGATGCCGCTATCGATGATCAGCGTCATCGCGCCCTTTTGCGCCGCGATTTCGGGCAGCATCGCGAGCGGGGCCACCTCGTAATCGAGCTGGCGGCCGCCGTGGGTGGAGAGAATGACGCCCTCCACGCCGCAGTCGCGCGCGCGCGCCACATCGGCCGGCGTGGTCAGCCCCTTCAGCAGCAGCGTGCCGCGCCAGCGCCGGCGGATCGCCTCGATATTGGCCCAGCATAGTTTGTCGCGGGCCGTCGTGTTGCGCAGCGCGTTGCGCGACAGCATCGGCGGCCCGCGTTCGGCCTCCATGTTCTCGAAATGCGGCGCGCCATGGCGATAAAAGGTGCGCGCCACGGTGCCGAGCAGCCAGCGCGGATGGGTGAGGCTCTGCCATGCCACCTTCGGCGTGACCCGCATCGGCATGCTGTAGCCGCTGCGGGTGTTGTGCTCGCGGTTGCCCAGCACCGGCGTATCGGCGGTGACGACGAGTGTTGCGAATCCGGCCGCCGCCACCCGGTCCAGCAGCCGGTCGATGCGCATCTGCTCGCCGGGTAGATAGGCCTGAAACCAGGCATCCGGGTTCTGCGCGTGGACCTCCTCGAGGGTGATCAGGGAGGAGGCGCTGAGCACCATCGGCAGCTTCATCCGCCGCGCCGCCTCGGCGAGTCGGAGATCGCCGCGATAGGCGATGAAGGCCGCCCCGCCGATCGGCGCGATGCCGAACGGCACGCTGTAGGTCTTGCCGAACAGCCGCGTCGTGGCGCTGCGCGCGGCGGTATCGATCAGGCGGCGCGGCAGGAACGACCAATGCGCATAGGCGGCACGATTGGCGCGCAAAGTGGCCGCCGTTTCCACCGCGCCCGCCACGTATTGAAAGACCATCGGCGGCAGATGGCGTTGCGCATGACGCTCGAAATCGTCGAGCGCGAGCAGATCGGCGAAGCGGCGGGGCGTTGCCGGCGCGCTGCGCGGCACGCTCGTCACCAGCGGCGGCGCGGCCACGGCCTGCGCGTCGCGCATCGGAGTGCCGTCGGCCGCATCCATCACGCGCCCTCCAAAGGCCCGGCGGAGTAGCCGATGGCGCAGTAGCCGCCGCCCTGATGCCGCTCGGCGACCGGCTCGCCGCTGGTCTTGCCCGCGAGCGCCGCCGTCCAGCCATCGGCGCTATCCTGCGGCGCCCAGCCGATCGCCGCGCGATCGTCGTTGCGCCACCATGTCATGCGCGCGTTGCGTGAAGCGCCCCAGATCACGAGGCAGCCCCGGATGTCGGCCAGCACGCTGCGCGCGACGGCGCGCGAGAGATCGCCGTAGGACAGCCAGGTTGCCAGCATGCGGTCATCGACCGGTGCCGGTGTGCAGGAGCCGATGCGTAGGAACACGCTGGAGACGCCGTGCTTGTCCCAATACAATCGTCCGGTCAGCTCGGCATAGGCTTTCGACAGGCCGTAATAGCCGTCGGGGCGCAGGGCGCAATCGGCGTCGAGCACTTCGCTCCGTTCGTGGAAGCCGACGACATGATTGGAGGAGGCAAACACCATGCGCGCCCCCTCTCGCCGCGCGGCTTCATAGGCGTGATAGAGGCCACGGATATTCGGCCCGATCACCGTCTCGAACGGTTGCTCGACGGAGACGCCGCCGAAATGCACGATGCTGCCGCAGCCTTCGGCGAGACGCAGGATCGCCGGGCCGTCATTGAGGTCGGCCGCAGTGAAGCTGGCACCGGGCGGCAGCGCGTCGGGAAACGGTGCGATATCGGTCAGGCGCAGCCGCATGCCCCGTGCCGCCAGATCGTGGGCCAGCACACGGCCGAGCTTGCCGGAGGCGCCGGTCAGCAGAATGGGCTTGGCGTGGGTGCTCATGCGTAAGTCCGCCGTGCGAGCGGCGGACTTTCCTCGGTGCGCCGCACGAAGAGGCTCATGGCGATGACGCCTGCGGCGGCAGCGCCGCCGGCGAGGTAGAATGCACTGTCGAACCCTCCGAAATATTGTACCGCGAAGCCGGTGGCACTCGGGCCGACGATGCCCGAGATGTTGCTGAGCAGATGGATGAATCCGCTGACACCGCCGATGCGAACCGGCGGCACCAGTTCATGGATGGTGGCCCAGCAGGACTGCACACTCGCCGTCAGCAGCATGATCGCGAGCGAGATCAGCGCCACCGCCGCCGCCGGCGTGGTGGTGAAGGTGACGAGCAGCAGCGCCATGCCGGCGACCGCGAGCGGCACGATGGTGGTGAATTTGCGCGCGCGCAGCTTATCCGCGCTGCGGTCGTAGATGAAGTCCGACACCAGGCCGCCGCCGATATAGCCGAGCAGACCGCCGATCCAGGGAATCGCCGCGACGAGCGCCATCCGTTGCAGCGGCATATGGAGCGCGCTCGTCAGATAAGTGGGCAGCCAGGAGATGAAAATGTACAGCGTATAATTCACCGCGAACATGCCAAGACCGAGCGAGAGCGTGCTCGCACGGCCCAGATAGGTCGAGAGGGCAGGGGAGACGCCCGTCGCCGGCACCGCCGCCGCTGCCCGGTTCGTCTCCAGAAATTGCAGTTCTCGTGCCGAAACACGCGGATTGTCCTGCGGCAGGTCGGTGACCAGCGCGCGCCACGCGACGACCCAGATCAGGCCGAAGGCGGCGAGGATGAAGAACGACACGCGCCAATTGGTGCTGAGCGCGATGAACGCGACGATGGGGGCGGTGATGGCGCTGCCGAAGGTCTGGCCGGAGAAGGTGAAGCCGACGGCGCGCGCTGCCTCCCGGCGCGGAAACCAGTTGGTGATGGTGCGATTGGTGGTGCTGTTCATCGGCCCCTCGGCAAACCCGAACAGGGTGCGCACCACCAGCAACTGCGCAAAACCGGTGACGAACCCGGTCAGCCCGCACAGCACGGACCACGCCGTTGCGGCCCAGACATAGGTGCGCACCGGCCCGAACCGGTCCGCGATCTGCCCGCCCACGAAGGCGAACAGGGCGTAGCCAATGAAAAACGTGCTGAATGTCACGCCAAGCTGAGAAGGAGAGAGCATGAGGCTTTTCTGGATGAGCGGCGCGACCACGCCGATCGCCGCACGATCCATGTAATTGATCGAGCCTGCAATGAACAACAAGAGCGCCACGCTCCAACGATAGTTCCTGAGCACCTCCGCCTCCTCCCTGCCAGTTTTTACGTGTACGGCAGCGTTATGATCGGTCATCCGGCAGGGCATGCATAGAAACTGCCCAGAGCATGCATTCAATCGCCCGATTGTCTTACGGCGTGAAACAATGCCGGTCAAACTCAGCGGCGCAGGGCCGCGACCCGGGCGCTTCCCGGTGGCACACCGTTTGCTTCGTTTGCTCACGGCAAAGTGAGCCGGCCATGCCGGTTCTCCGGTGCAGCAGCGGGCAGGAGAGTGTGCGTGAAGATCAGAAGCGGATTTCTAGCGGGACTTGCCGGCGTGCTAGGCTTGGCCACCGGGCTTGGCGCGGTCACGCGTGAGGCGCGCGCCGCCGATCAGGATATCGTGCTCGGCTTCGCGGTCGCTCTCTCCGGCGGCATGAATGCCTATGACGGTGAAGCGACCAAGATGGCGCAACTCTGGATCGACCAGACCAATGCCAAGGGCGGTCTGCTCGGTCGGCAGATCAAGGCGGTCTATGCCGACACCAAGAGCGACCGTGTCGAAGGCGCGCGAGCGGGCCTCAAGGTTCTGCAAGAGGGCGCAGTGCTCGTGTTCGCCACGGCGGATTACGATTACGGCGCGCCTGCGGCGTTGCAGGCGCAGAAGGCCGGCATGATCTCGGTATTTCTCGGCGCTTCGGACCCCAAGGCCGGCGTCATCGGCGTCGGCCCCTATTCCTTCAGTGCCGAGAAGGCCGCGCAGCTCGAAGGGGCAACGATGGCCGAATGGGGCTACGAGAAGATGGGCTATCGCAAAGCCTATGTTCTGCTCGACAGCGCCATCGAATACGATAAATCGACCTGCGCCGGGTTCGATTGGGCTTTCCCGAAGGAGGGGGGCACGATCGTCGGCTCCGACACCTTCAAGAATGACGATCCCTCGATCGGTTCGCAGGTGACGCGCATCGCCAATGCGGTGCGTGACCAGAAAATCGATGCGCTGATGCTCTGCACCTATCAGCCCGGCGGTTCGAGCGCTGTGCGGCAATTGCGTGATGGTGGCATCAAGATCCCGATCCTGAACGGCTCTTCGATGGACGGCACCTACTGGATCAACGCGGTACCGAATCTGAAGGATTTCTATGTGCCGGTGCAGGCCGTCGTCTCCGGCGATCCGATGCAGTCGGTGCAGGAACTGACCACGGAATACGCTGCCAAATACGGCAAGCCGCCGACCACGCAATATGCCTATCCGATCTATGCCTGGTTGCAGCTCTGGGCCAAGGCGGTGACGACGGCCGGCACCACGGATGCCAAGCCGGTCGTTGCGATCATGCAGAAAGACACCAACGAGATGACCGCGCTGGGACCGCGCAGCTTCACGCCGAAGATGCATATCCAGACCGACATTCCGCTGACCATCGTCGATATCGCGGATGGCAAGCAGACCGCCGTGACGCAATGGCGGATCAAGGAGCCAATTCCCGTTGCCGTGTTGTATCGATTGAAGAAACCATCCTGAACGGATAGTCTCTCGATGCAGTCTGACGAAACTCTGCTGCACGATCGCCCGGGGCTGCTCGCGCAGCCTCAGGCGGCGGAGTTGAAGGCAGAGAATGTGGTGGTGCGCTTCGGCGGTCTCGCGGCCATCTCCGAGGTGAGCCTGACCGTGCGCCGGCATGAGGTGTTCGGGCTGATCGGCCCGAATGGTGCGGGCAAAACCACGCTGGTCAATTGTCTCACCGGTTTTCAGGCGCCAACCAGCGGGCGAATTCTGCTGGGACGCGAACAAACTACTGGCTGGTCGCCGGATAAGTTTCGCAAAAACGGCGTCGCACGCACGTTCCAGGCCGGTCGGTTGTTTCGGGAGATGACCGTATTAGAAAATGTGGAGGCAACAGCGGTTGGTCTCGGGCTTGGCCGCCGCGCCGCCGCCGAGCGCGCGATGGCGATGCTCGATTGGATTAGGCTTGCCGCGCAAGCGAACCGCATCGCCGGCACTCTGGCCTATACCGACGAGCGTCGCGTCGGCATCGCGCGCGCGCTGATCTTGAGTCCTGCCTTTCTCCTGCTCGATGAGCCGGCGGCTGGCATGTCCGACGGCGAATGCGAAGATCTGGTGGAATGGGTCGCAACCATTCCGCAGCGTTTCGATTGTGGCGTGTTGTTGATCGAGCATAACATGCGTGTCATCATGGATGTATGCGCCCGTATCCATGTGCTCGATGGCGGGCGTAGCCTCGCCGAAGGCTCGCCACGGGAGATTCAGGAAAATCCAGCGGTGATGGCAGCTTATCTCGGCATGGAAGCATGACGGCGATGCTGGCGCTGGCCGATGTGGAGGTGCGCTACGGTCGACTGGTCGCGCTGCGCGGCCTGTCGCTGGAGGTCGGCCAGGGAGAAATCGTCTGCCTCATCGGCCCGAATGGCGCCGGGAAATCAACGACGATGGCGGCGATCGCCGGTGGTGTAGCGCGCGTTGCGGGTTCGATCCGTTTCGAGGGCACGGAACTCCCGGCGCGCAAGCCGGAGCGGATCGCCCGCCTCGGCCTCTCTCTGGTGCCGGAAGGACGGCATGTCTTCGGCACGCTGACCGTCGAGGAGAATCTCCGCATCGGCGGCTATATGCGGCCAAACGCGCGCGAAAGTGCGGCGGCGTTGGAGCGTGTCGCCGGCTATTTCCCGAAGTTGAAGGAGCGCTGGCGAGCACCCGCCGGTCGCCTGTCCGGTGGCGAGCAGCAGATGCTCTCGATCGGCCGCGCGCTGATGACCAATCCACGTCTCGTGATGGTGGACGAACCCTCGCTCGGCCTCGCGCCGCTCATCGTCGATACGGTCTATGAAATTTTGCTGGAACTGCGCGAGCGAGAGGGATTGACGCTGCTCATCAACGAACAGAGTTCCCATCGTATCCTTCGCTTTGCCGACCGCATCTATGTCATTCGCAACGGCGCGATACAGTTGCATGGCACCGCCGATGAATTGCGTGATGGCGAGGCGATCAAGGCGGCTTATTTCGGCTTCGGCGCATCCGTTGCCCAGGCGGGCGCGCCGAGCGGTGCAGCGGCATGATCAATTTTTTGCAGAATGTCATCGATGCCTTGAGTCTTGGCAGTCTCTATGCGCTGGTTGCGCTTGGCATCGGCCTGTTGTTCGGCATATTGCGCCTGGTTAATTTCGCGCATGGCGATTTCATCACGATCGGTGCGTATTCGTTGATCCTGCCTTCCACCAATGTAGTCGCCACGATGGTGATCGGTTCATGGCATTGGGCAGTACTGATCCCTGTCGTGTGCGCCATCGTCGTCGTCGTTGCGATGGCAACCGACGTGTTCGTGTTCCGGCCGCTGCGGCGGAGTTCGGCACCCACGCTGATGATCGCCTCCTTCGCGGTCAGCTATATGATACAGAACGGCGTATTGATGATGTATGGCGCGCGTCCGAAGGCGGTGAATCTGTGGTCCGCCTTGACCACTCAGGTGACGATCGGTGGCTTGCGTGAGCCGGTGCTGCAGATCGTCACGATCGGGACCACCATCGGGTTGATGCTGGTGATGTCGCTGTTTCTCAAACACGCGCGCTGGGGCGTGCAGATGCGCGCGGCGGCGGAAGATTTCCTGATGGCGCAATATCTCGGTGTGCGCGGTAACTTCGTGATTGGTCTTGCCTTCGCGGTCAGCGGCATACTCGCCGCCGCCGTATCTTTGTTGTTCCTGGCGCAGACCGGGGCGCTCAGCAATGTCATGGGCGTGCCGCTGGCGCTGTTTGCTTTCGTCGCCGTCGTGGTCGGTGGGATGGGAAGCCTGCCAGGAGCCGTGGTCGGCGGATTTCTCGTCGGCATCGTCACGACGATGCTGCAGGCCTATCTGCCGCCCGATCTGCGTGTATTTCGTGATGCCTTCACCTTTACCTTCGTCATCGTTGTGTTACTGGTGCGTCCGGCCGGGCTGATACCGTCCCGCTCGATCGCGGAGCGAGTGTAGCAACCCGATGCGTTTCCATCGCTCTCTGCATGGCTTCGTGACACCTCTGGTGCTGATCGCTTCTGTCGCGCTGATCACATTTCTCGGCGTGCTGGGCGGCGATCAGGTGAAGACGTCGCTGACGGAAATGCTGATCCGCATGGTCGTCGTCGTCGGCATGTGGGTGTTCGTCGGAAACTCCGGCGTCATCTCGTTTGGTCATGTCGGCTTCATGTGTGTGGGCGCCTATGCCGCCGCTTGGGCGACGGTCGATCCGAACTGGAAGAGCATCATGCTCACGGGGCTGCCTGATTGGCTGCAGAATGGGCAATATCCCATCCCCTTCGCCATCATGGGTGGCGCGGTGCTCGCGGCGGCGGTAGCAGTATTGCTGGGGGGCGCCATCATGCGGCTCTCGGGCATTGCCGCCTCCATTGCGACTTTTGCTTTTCTGATGATCGTCAATAGCGTCTACTCCAACTGGGATGCGGTCACTGGTGGCACCAGCTCGATCATCGGCATTCCAACCGTCGTCACGCCCTGGGTTGCCTTTACTCTTGCGGCGGGTGCAATTTTTGTCGCCTATGCCTTCAAAGTCTCGCGCTACGGGTTGATGCTGCGGGCCTCGCGCGAGGATGAGGTGGCGGCGCGCGCCTCTGCCATCAACATCGTCCGCGTGCGTCTGGCGGCCTTTGTGCTCAGTGCTGCCATCGTTGGGATCGGGGGTGGCCTGTGGGCGCATTTTCTCGGTGTGCTCACGGCTGATACGTTTTATCTCAGCCTTTCGTTCATTACCCTCGCCATGCTGGTCGTCGGCGGTCTGGGCAGCCTGACGGGTGCCGTGCTTGGTGTCGTGGTCGTGACGATCGTGGTCGAGGTGCTGCGTGCGCTGGAGGGCGGCATCGCGTTGGGCAAGATAACGCTCTCGCTGCCGCCTGGGAGCCAGGAGATCGGGCTGGGCGTGGTGCTTGCGCTGATCATGATATTCCGCCCGAGCGGCTTGACCAGGGGGCGCGAAGTGCTGTGGCCGCGACGCCGCTCTCCCATGACCGAAGTTTCTACGAAGACCGCAACGGCGCTCGGTCCTGGGGAATGAGTGAGACGGATTACAGCGCGGGTGCCGCTTATGTCGACGGGTGCTACATGCCGGTAGGCGAGGCGAGCGTGCCCATCCTCGACTGGGGCTATCGTCGTTCGGACGTTACTTATGACGTCGTCGGCGTATGGCAAGGCGCGTTCTTCCGGCTGGATGATCACATTGGCCGTTTTCGCGCGTCGATGAACGCACTGCGGCTTCATCCTGAGGAAACCGATGAGCAGATCAGGGAGATTCTGATCGAGGTGGTGCGGCGATCTGGGCTGCGCGAGGCATATGTGGCGATGGATTGCCTGCGCGGCCGCCCGAAACCCGGCCTGAAACCGCACCCGGCCAATTGCCGCAACCGGCTCACCGCTTACGCGATCCCCTGGGTATGGGTGGTGTCGCCGGAGGTGCAGGCGCGTGGCGCCAATCTCATCGTGGCGCACACGCCGCGTATCGCCGAGGCGTCGGTCGATCCTCGGGTGAAGAATTTCCATTGGGCCGATCTGACGCGCGCCTTGTTCGAGGCGCATGACGTCGGCGCCGACAACGCCATTCTGCTCGATGGCGCGGGGTTCGTGACCGAGGGGCCGGGCTTCAACGTCTTTGCCGTGCAGGATGGTAGGGTCATCACACCCGATCGCGGCGCATTGGAGGGCATCACACGCCGTTCCGTTATCGAATTATGTGCGGAATTGAACATCGCTTGCGAGGTGCGCCCTCTGACGGTCGAGGAATTGCGTGCGGCAGACGAGGTTTTTCTGGCCACCACGGCGGGCGGCGTGATGCCAGCCTCGCGGCTCGATGGCCGCATCATGGGCAACGACCGTCCGGGGCCGGTCTCCACCCGGCTGCGCGCGCAATACTGGCAAAATCGTGCCGCAGGATGGCACGCGACCACGGTGGACTATTCGGAGCGCACCACGGCATAATCGGTGCGATCGATGGCTGCCGGGCCACGTCTCTGAGGCCGTTCTGCCTTTCTGCTGAGTGAAAAGGGAGCAAAAGCGATGTGCGTTGCATGCTACGTCGATGATGCGATGAAGCAAAAGATCATCGCCTATAACGCCGAATTCCATAAGGTGTCCAAAAGTCCTTATGGGTCGAAAGACCAGATCGGCATGCTGAATTTGATCGACGCCGAATCGCGCAACGCCATCCTTGCCCGCGCGGATGCCTCGAAAGTGTTCGACCTTTCGGTCGATCATTTCGTCGGCATGCCCGGCTGGTTCGGTGCTGGCGATCAGCCCTATCAGATCTGGATGACGCACACGCCAGGGGGAGAGATCGTCGATAACAGCATGGGCGTCAGCCTCGCGGCCAATCAGCTCGTCAGCTATTCGGGCGATAGTGTCTCGATGTACACCCATTGCGGCACGCATATCGATACCTTCAATCACTTTGGCTACAACGGAAAGATCTTCAACGAATTCAGCGCGCAGGAGCATCTTGGCAGCCGCGCCTGGAACAGATGCGGCGCTGAGACGCATCCGCCAGTGTTCGCGCGCGGCGTGTTGCTCGATGTCGCCGGGTTGCATGGGGTTGCGACATTGCCGCCGAGCCACGCCATCGGCGAGGCCGATCTGAAGGGCTGCCTCTCCAAGCAGGGGGTTGCGCTGCGGCCCGGCGATGTCGTGCTCCTGCATACCGGGCAGATGAAGCTCTGGCCGGATATGGCTTTCGTCGCCAACACGCCCGGCCTCGATCGAGAGGGCGCCGAGTTCCTGGCAAAGCACGGCGCCATCATGATCGGCGCCGATAATCTGACGCTAGAGCAGACGCCGGGAGCGCATCCGCTGAATTTCTTTCCTGTCCACACCTATCTTCTTGCTGAGGCCGGGGTGCCGATCCTGGAGATGGCCTATCTCGATGAACTGGTCGAGGCGCGTGTTTGGGAATTCGCTTTCTTCGGTGCCTGCATCAAACTACGCGGCGCCACGGGCGCGCCAATGCGCCCGGTCGCCATGCCGCTGCGGAGCTGATGCACCCCATCTCGTCTGCCACATGGAGGAGGAACACGATGAGCGGGCTTACCCTTGAGCAGCGCGTGTCGCGTCTTGAGTCGGCGGAAGACATTCGCGCCATGAAAGCGCGCTACTGCGATCTCTGTGATCGTGGTTATGAGCCCACGGGTCTTGCCGCATTGTTCACCGAGGATGCGGTATGGGACGGTGCGATTTTTGGCCGTTATGAGGGGCGCGAGGCGATCCGCGCCTTTTTCAAAGGCATTTCGGGTTCGCTGGTCTTTGCGGCGCATCTGGTGATGAACCCCATCATCACGTTTGTCGACGATGACACCGCCCATGGAAAGTGGCGCCTGTGGGAGCCGGCGACGGTTGCAGAAAATTCCAGTGTGGATTCGCGCATTTTGCTCGCATCCTACGATGACATCTATGCGCGCGTGGATGGGAAGTGGTTACACAAGAGCCTCACGCTACACGTCAATTTTTTTGCGCCTTTGCACGAAGGCTGGGCAAAATCCGCCACGCAATGACATGAACCCGATCCTCACGCCCCCGCCAGCGTCATCCCCTCGATCCGGATCGTTGGCGCATCGGTGCCGCGGCGCAGGCGCAGATCATTGGCCGGGGTGAGATGGGCGAACATCTCGATCAGATTACCAGCGATGGTGATCTCGGCCACCGGCTCGGCGAGCGCGCCGTCGCGAATCATGAAGCCGGCAGCGCCACGGCTGTAGTCGCCGGTGATGCCGTTGATGCCCATGCCGATCAGTTCGGTGACGTAGAGGCCCTCTTTGATGTCGGCCATCAATGCCGCCGGGCTGATCGCCCCCGCGTCCATGCTGAGGTTGCTCGGCGCTGGTGAGGGCGGTCCGCCGGTGCCGCGCGCCGCGTGGCCGGTGGAGGAGAGGCCGAGCTGGCGGGCGCTGCGCAGATCGAGCAGCCAGGTGGTCAGCACGCCATCGTCGATCAGCGTGCGCGGCGCCGTCGGCACGCCCTCGGCATCGAACGGCCGTGAGCGCAGGCCGCGCCAGCGCAACGGGTCGTCGCGCACGAACACCCCGGCCGGCAGCACACGCTGCCCCAGCCGGTCCTTCAGGAACGAGGTGCCGCGCGCAACCGAGGCGCCGTTGATGGCGCCGATGAGATGGCTGAGCAAGCTCGCGGCGACGCGCGGGTCGTACATTACCGGCAGGCGCGCGGTTTTCGGCCGCGCCGGATCGAGCCGCGCCACCGCGCGCTCCCCCGCGCTGCGCCCGATCGCCTCGGCGGCTTCCAGATCGGCGAGATGCACGCTGCTGGCATAATCGTAGTCGCGCTGCATCGCGGTGCCGGCGCCGGCGAGGGCGGTTGCCGAAACCGAGTGGCTGGTGCGGACATAGGCGCCGGCAAAGCCGGCCGAGGTTGCCAGATGCAGCAAGGTACGGCCGAAACTGGCCTCGGCCCCCTCGGAATTGCTCACGCCGGCGACAGCGCGGGCGGCATCCTCGGCGCGGCTCGCCCGCGCGATCAGCGCCTCCGCCGTGGGCTCCTCCGCATCGGCGAGATCGAGGGCTGCGGCATCGAGCGGCGGGACGGGTTCGGCGAGGCCGAGGAACGGGTCTTCCGGCACCACCTTGGCCATCGCCACGGCGCGTTCGGCGAGTTGCGCGAAGCCAGCCGGATCGACGCTGCTCGCCGAGACAATCGCCGAACGCTGACCGATGAACACGCGCAGGCCGAGATCCTGCCCCTCGGCGCGCTCCAGATGCTCGGTCTGCCCGAGCCGGCGCTGCACCGAGACGGCGGTGGCCGAGACCAGCACGGCATCGGCCGCATCCGCACCGGCGGCGCGCGCGCGGGTGAGCAGCGTGCCGAGCAGATCGAGGCCGGGCGCCGCACTCATGCCGCGAGTTGCCCGGCGATCGCCGGCAGGCCGGGAACCTGGCCGGAGGGACCGAGAGCGGCGAGCGTCGGGGCGGCGCGGAACAGCCGGGCGGCGGCGCGCGAGACATCCTCGACGCTTACCGCCGTCAGCCGTGCCACGGTCTCCGCCGTCGGGATCAGCCGGCCGAACACCTGCATCTGTCGCGCCAGTTGCTCGCAGCGGCTGCCGGTGCTTTCGAGCGACATCAGCAGCGAGGCCTTCACCTGCGCACGCGCGCGGGCGAGTTCCACCTCGCTCACCGATTGCTGCACTTTATGCAGCTCCTGCAACGTCACCGGCACGAGTTCCGCCGCCTCGTGCTCGCCGGTGCCGGCATAGATGCCGAACAGCCCGCCGTCTTTGTAAGGCGCGGTGAAGGAATAGATGGAATACACCAGCCCGCGCTTCTCACGCACCTCCTGGAACAGGCGGGAGGACATGCCGCCACCGAGAAGGGTGGAGAGCAGCAGCGCCGGGTAGAAATCCGCCTCGCCATAGGCCACGCCGGGGAAACCCAGCATGATATGCACCTGATCGAGATCGCGCGATTCGCGGAACTCGCCGCCGGCATAGCGCGCCGGCTCGGCGGCGGGCGGCGGGGCCGCCGGCAGATCGGCGAAGTGGCGCGCCACCAGATCGAGCACCGCCTCGTGCTCCAGCGCGCCGGCGGCGGCGACGACGACGTTGCTCGCCGCGTAGTGCCGGTGCATGTACTGCATCAGGGTCTGCCGCTTCATCTCGCGGATCAGCGGCTCGGTGCCGAGCGTCGGGCGGCCCATCGGCTGGCCGGGAAAGGCGGTGAGTTGGAAATGGTCGAAGATGACGTCGTCCGGCGTGTCGTTCGCCTGGCCGATCTCCTGCAGGATGACGCCGCGCTCGCGCTCCAGCTCCTCCGGCTCGAAGGTGCTGTGGGTGAGGATGTCGCCGATGATATCGGCGGCGAGGGCGGTATCCTCCTTCAGCACCTTGACGTAATATGCGGTCTGCTCGCGCGCGGTATAGGCGTTGATCTGGCCGCCGACGGCCTCGATCTCCTCGGCGATCTGCGCCGCGTTGCGCCGCTCGGTGCCTTTGAAGGCCATGTGTTCGAGGAAATGCGACACGCCATTCTCCGCCGCCGCCTCGTTGCGGGTGCCGGCGGCGACATAGGCGCCGAGCGAGACGGTCTCGACCCGTTCCATCCGTTCGGTGACGACGGTGAGGCCGGAGGGCAGGCGCGAGACGCGGATCGCCTCGCTGTTCGGTCGTGCATCCGTCATGCGACATTCCTGTGAACGAGGGCGCGGATCTCGGCTTCGATCTCGCCGAGGTCCGGGCGCGCCCGGGTGAAGTGTTCCACTCTCTCATATAGGTCGAACAGCGCCGATGGTAGCGGGGGGATGGCGCCGGTGGCCGCCTGCATGGCCTCGGGGAATTTCGCCGGATGCGCCGTGGCCAGCGCGATCATCGGCACGCCGGGCAGCGGATGGGCGCGCGCGGCGGCGATGCCGATGGCGCTGTGCGGGTCGGCGAGGTAGTTGCTTCCCAGCGCCAGGCGGCGGATTTCCGCGAGCGTTGCGGTATCGTCGAGGCGAAAGCCCTGCAAAAGTGCCCGCGCCCGCTGCCAGGCCGCATCCGGCACCGCCATGCGTCCGCCGGCGCGAAAATCGGCCATGATCGTCGCCGTGGCGTCCGCATCGCGGTCGAGCAGCTCGAACAGCAGCCGCTCGAAATTCGAGCTGATCTGGATGTCCATGCTCGGTGACAGGCTGGGTTCCACCGGGCGGGCCGACATGTCGTTGGCGGCGAGGAAGCGGGCCAGGATGTCGTTGCGGTTCGATGCCACCACCAGCCGCGCGATCGGCAGCCCCATCCGCCGCGCCGCCCAGCCGGCCAGCACATTGCCGAAATTGCCGGTGGGGACGCTGAAGGCCACCGGGCGGTCCGGCGCGCCGAGGGCGAGGGCGGATGCGGCGTAATAGGGGATTTGCGCGGCGATACGCGCCCAGTTGATCGAATTCACCGCCGAGAGGCGCATCTCGGCGCGGAACGGTGTATCGGCGAACATCGCCTTCACCAGATCCTGGCAATCGTCGAAAGTGCCATCGACGGCGATATTGGCGATGTTGGGTGCGTCCACCGTGGTCATCTGCCGGCGTTGCACCGCGCTGGTGCGGCCGTCGGGATGCAGCACGGCGAGGCTGATCCGCGTCCGTCCCCGGCATGCCTCGATCGCCGCCGAGCCGGTATCGCCGGAGGTTGCGGCGACGATGGTGATATGCGCATCCCGCGCCGCCAGCGTATGCTCGAACAGCCGGCCGAGCAGTTGCATTGCCAGATCCTTGAAGGCGAGCGTCGGGCCGTGGAATAGCTCCTGCACCCAGAGTCCGCTCTCGGCCTGCCAGAGCGGCGCCACGGCGGGATGGCGGAAGCCGGCATAAGCCTCCTGGCAGAGCGTGCGCAGCGTCTCGAAGCCGATCGCCTCGCCGGTGAACAGATGCACGAGCCGCGCTGCCAGTTCAGCGTACGGCAGGCCACGCAGGGCGCGCCACTCGGCGGCGCTCAACTCCGGCCAGTTGCGCGGCACATAGAGGCCACCGTCTTCGGCCAGGCCGGCGAGCAGCACCTCGTTGAAATCACGCTCGGGCGCCCGGCCGCGGGTGGAGATATAACGCATGCCGCCCAAACTAAAGAGATTGCGGTCGGCACGGAAGGGGCGAAGAGTTTTGCCACAGCGCGCGTATCATGGTGAGCGTCGGAAGGAGATGCGTGCATGGCCTGCTCTGAAGCCCTCGCCGCCAGCCCGCTGGCCGTCGAGGCTTATGTCGGCGGCATGACCAGCCAGATGCCCGCCGCCGGGCAGTCCGGCGAGGAGGCGCTGATGCGTCGGGTGGCCGCGCGCGACGAGGCGGCCTTCCGGCTGATCGCCGAGCGCCATCTCGGCCGCATCCTGCGCCTCGCGCAGCGCATGCTCGGCGCCGCCGATGCCGACGAGGTGGCGCAGGAGGCGCTGCTGCGGGTCTGGCTCAACGCGGACGGCTGGAAGCCGCAGCGCGCCAGCCTCGCCACCTGGATCTATGCCATCACCTATAATCTCTGCATCGACCGCCTGCGCCGGCAGCGCCAACAGCCTTCGTATCGCGCCGATGCCATGGATGCCGCCCTCGAGATCGCCGATCCGGCGCCGGATGCGGCGGCGATGCTGATCGAGGCGCATGAGCGGGCGAGCCTCGCTGCCGCGCTGGAGCGTCTGCCCGCGCGCCAGCGCGCCGCGATCAGCCTGTTCTACGAGGAGGGTCTCGACGGCGCCGAGGCTGCCATGGCTCTCGGCTTGAGCGCGCGCGCCTTCTGGTCGCTGCTGCAACGCGCGCGCACCAGCCTCGCCGCCGATCTGCGATCGCCGCGCACGCCGCAAGAAGCATCGATATCACCATGAATATCAAGCAATTCGAGGTATTGATCGACACCTACGGCAGCAACCTGCGGCGCTGGCCGGCGCGGCCCCGGGCGGCGGCGGCGCGGCTGTTGGCGGAAATGCCGGAGGCGGTGGCGGCGTTGCGGGCGGCACGGCGGCTCGATGCCCTGCTGGCGCCGCCTCGGCCGGCGCCCGATCCACAGCGCCACGAGCGGATCATCGCCGCCGCCTTGCGGCAGGCGCGCGCGGCGCCGCCACGGCGGCAGTGGCGCGCTGCGCTGTTCGGCCTTCGCGTGGCACCCATGCGTCTGGCCTTTGCCGCCACGGTGCTCGCCGGGCTGTTCATCGGCTTCCTCAGCAGCCGCGCGGAGGTGGCCGCTTCGCGCGATGTGCCGGCGGTCTATGCGCTGCTCGGCAGCAGCACCTTCATCGAACGCGGGCTGCAATGAGCGTTCCGTCCGGTTTGGCGGAGCGTGGCACGCGGTCGCGCCGCTCGGCGTTGTCGCTGTCGATCCTGCTCAATCTGTTCCTGCTGGCGTTCCTGCTCGCGCAGCACCTGCGGCCGATCCACCCGCACGCGCCCGACGAGCATGGCGAGTTCGCCCGCGTGATCGGCGAGATGTCGGCCGCTTTGCCGCCGGAAGACGCCGACCGGCTGCGCGCCGCCTTCACCGCCCGCGCCCCCGAGCTGGAGGCGGCGCATCGCGCCTTCGCCACCGCCATGGTCGATGTGCGCGCCCGCATCGCAGAGACCCCGTTCGATCCGGCGCGGTTACGCGCGGCGATGGAGATGGCGGGACAACGTCGGCAGGCGATGGGCCAGTTGTTTGCCTCGGTGATACTCGCCGCGGTGCCGGCGATGACACCGGCCGGCCGGCTCGCCCTCAGCCGGATGCATGTGCATCGATAGGGTATACTTTTCGAGTCTGCGCCGGCCCGCAAACATCAACCATCCGTTCATGGTTTGCCGCCATACTCGGCGGCATGCTCCGTCCGATCTGCCTCGTGGCGCTCCTGCTGCTGGCCAATTGCACGCCGATGTGGCCACTGCCGTTCGTTGCCGGCGGGGCGGCGGATCTGGTGAGCGTGACCGTGTTCCATCGCGATATGTTCGATATCGTCTGGTCTGGCATCACCGGCAAGAACTGCTCCATCGTCCGTCTCGATCGTGGCGAATCCTATTGCCGGCCGATCGAACCGCCGCCGCCCATTCCGCCGTATTGCACGCGCAGCATCGGCACGGTGGATTGCTGGACCAGTGCGGCGGTGCTGCCCGACCCGCCGAACGGCCTCGCCGACGGCCCGGGCACGCTCACGCCGGAGCAGCAGGCGAACAAGCTCTCGCACTGGCGCAGCCCCTATCCCACCAGCGTGCTCAGCGGGGAGTGAACGCCGCGAGCCGTCCGCGCGGGGCGCCGATCAGTCGATCCTCGCGCATCGCCACCGCGCCGCGCAGAATCGCCATCACCGGCCAGCCAGTCACCTGCTTGCCATCGAACGGCGTCCAGCCGCAGGGCGCGGCCATGGCGGCGGCCTCGATCCGCCGCCGCGCCGCCAGATCGACCAGAGTAAAATCGGCATCGTTGCCGACCACCAGCGCCCCCTTGCCGCGCAGCCCATAGACCCGCGCGGGTCCGGCGCCGAGCAGTTCCACCAGCCGCGACAGCGACAGCCGCCCGGCGGCGACGTGATCGAGCATTACCGGCAGCAGTGTCTGCACGCCGGGCAGGCCGGCCGGGCAATCGGGCCAAGGCCGCGCCTTCGCCGCGAGGCTGTGCGGCGCGTGATCGGAGCCGACGCAATCGACCAGACCGGCATTCACCGCCGCCCAGGCGGCATCGAAATGCCGCCGGTCGCGGATCGGCGGGTTCATCACCGCGAGCGCGCCAAGGCTCTCGTAGCATTCTGGCGCGATCTGGGTAAGGTGGTTGACCAGCACCTCAGAGGTGGCGATGTCGCGGAAATCCGGCAGATAGGCGAGCTCTTCAGCCGTGGACACATGCAGGATATGCGCGGGCCGCCCGGTTTTCCGCGCCAGCGCGAGCAGCCTGCGGGTGCCGAGAAAGGCACATTCCTCGTCGCGCCAGCGCATGTGCGAGACGTGCGGATCGCCGACGCCGAACAGCGCGCGCCGCTCGCGCAACCGGTATTCATCCTCGCTGTGATAGGCGATCCGCCGCGCACCGGCGCGCATCACGCGCTCCAGACTGGCATCGTCCTCGATCAGCAGATCGCCGGTCGAACTGCCAGCGAACACTTTGATCGCACACACCCCCGCGCCCCGCTCCAGCGCCGCCAATTCGCCGATATTGCCCTTGGTGGCGCCGACGTAGAGGCCGATGTCGCACCAGGCGGCGCCCTCGACGTACTGGCGTTTCCAGGCGAGACGCTCGGCATCGATGATCGGCGGGCTGGTGTTGGGCATGTCGAACACCGTGGTGATGCCGCCGAGCAGCGCGCCCTGCGTGCCGGTCGGGATGCTCTCCACCGTGGCATCGCCGGGATCGCGCAGATGCACATGCGCATCGATCAGCCCGGGCAGCACATGCAGATGCGCCGCCTCGATCACCTCGGCGGCCGTGGCCCCCGCCGGTGCGCCGATCGCAGCGATCCGCCCGTCGCGCACGCCGATATCCACCGCCCGCGCCCCCTCGGGTAGCAGGCAGACGCCGCCACGGATCAGCAAATCGTATTGCTCGGCCATGTCTGCCTCCCGTGCTTGTCGTGGCGCCGCGACACCGCCATGTTTATGGCATGGCATATCTGACGGTTCTACCACAGCGCGGCGTGTTGCAGATCGGCGGCGAGGATCGCCTCGCCTTCCTGCAGGGGCTGGTGTCCAACGACGTGACGCAGGCCGCTCCCGGCCGCGCGGTGTGGGCGGCGTTGCTGACGCCGCAGGGCAAATGGCTCGCGGATTTCTTCATCTTCAGCGACGGCACGCGGCTGCTGCTCGACTGCGAGCGGGCGCAGGCGCCGATGCTGGTGCAGAAGCTTGCCCGCTTCCGGCTGCGCGCGGCGGTCTCGATCGACGATGTCTCCGCCGATTGGGTGGTGCATGCGTTATGGGCGGGCGCGCCCGGGCCGCTTTCTCCCACTGTGCTCGCCGCCCCGGACCCGCGATTGCCGGAGGCCGGCTGGCGCCTGCTCGCCCCCACGGCGCTGGCCGCTGACGCCCGGCCGGAAGATTGGGACCGCCATCGCCTCGCCCTTGGCCTGCCGGATGGCTCGCGCGATCTGGAGGCGGAGAAGAGCGTGCTGCTGGAGGCCGGATTCGACGAACTCGGCGGCATCTCCTGGACCAAGGGGTGCTATCTGGGCCAGGAATTGACCGCGCGCACCAAATACCGGGGCCTGCTCAAACGCCGTCTGTTGCCGGTCTCGATCGCCGGGCCGACCCCGGCGCCGGGCAGCGCCATTCTGGCCGAGGGCGGTGAGGAGATCGGCCGGCTGCGCTCGGTGCAAGGCGCGCACGGCCTCGCCCTGCTACGCCTTGATGCGCTCGACCGTCCCGCGCGCTGCGCCGATGCGACCCTTTCGCCGCACCGTCCGGCCTGGATGGCGCGGCATGGCGAAGGCTCCGATTGAAACTCGGCACCAGCCGGCAGGATGCGCGATGACCGCCGAGCGGCTCTCGTGTTGGCGCCATGGTCCCCTAAAGCATGATCGCTTCGGCCCGCACGCCAACCCGGCCACCCATTGAGCATACTCTCATGGGTGGCCGGGTGCGGCGCGAATTGTTCTGGTGGTGATGCGAACCAGTAATTGTTTGTGGGACAGATCGACAGACGAAGGCGGTTGAACGGAATGCTGGTAAGTGAAGGATTCGATCGGGACGGAACGACCGACTGCAGACTTGCGTCCGTTCTATCCGCCGTCGCTGGCGCATTGAATACGGCGGCGTTTTACGAAGTGGGTTATTTTTCAGCCAATATGACGGGCAACGTCTCGACGTTTTCCAGCCGTATCGCGATTGGCGATTGGCTTCCCGCCCTGTTTTATCTCTCGGTCGTGCTGGCCTTCATATCAGGTGCCGCCACGTCCACTCTGCTGATCAATGCCGGCCGCCGCCGGTATCTCTCTGGCATCTATGCGTATAGTGTCATGGCGGAGGCGGTCATGCTCTACGCTTTGGGCTGCGCCGATCTCTGGCTGCTGACACGCTGGCGTGTGCCGGTTCTGGTGCTCGGTCTCGCTTTCCTCATGGGAATTCAGAATGCAGTCGTTACCAGGATTTCCGGGGCGCGTGTGCGCACGACCCATGTTTCGGGCATTGCGACCGATATCGGTATCGAGCTGGCCACGGCGTTCGACATCTTCCGTGGGCGCCACTCGAAGGACGACTCCGCGCATAACAGGAGCAAGCTACGTCTCCATCTCTATACGATCATGTCCTTCCTGATCGGCGGCATAGTCGGTGTCGTGATCTACCGTGCTATCGGCGGCTATTTGCTGGTCCTATCGGCCGGAGTTTTGTTTGTCACGGCCCTGACGGGTATTGCCCGATCGCGCGGTCTCAAGCCAAGGGCAGACACGGGCTATTGATACCAGGGGCCGTTGATCTCGGAAGAGGCGAGATCAACGGCCCCTGGTATAAAGTGGGCCTGCAAGCATGGTGCGGAAAAAATCGCTCAGAGCCGCGCCAACGTCGGGGGCGCCGAGGCGGATCAGAGCGAGGTGATCGGCGCCGGCGCGTCTGATCGTGAGGTTCCGCGCGAGCGGTCGCCAGAGGATGTCCGGATAGGTGGGCCACCAGCCGGGCGCTGCCTCGATGAAGCAGATCGGGCCAGGATAGCGGCGGGGGCGGTATTGTGAGGCGGCCCGGCGGTTCGCGCGATAGACACTGCGGAGCGGTTCGTCGAGCGAGGCGGAGATGTCGCTGGGTGCAGCCCGTGAATCCCACCGCATGGCCTCTATGCGGCCAAGGATATAGGGTATCACCGCGAGCGTCAGCTTCTGGCTCCGCAGAACGCCTGCGTGATGGCGCAGCCGCCGCCAGCCGACGCGCAGCCGCGCGCGGCGGGGCCAGCACGCTCGCGGGATCAGCGTATCGACCACCGCCAGCAGCGGCGGCGCCTCGCCGGCTTCGGCCATCATGCACGCGAGTTCGAGTGCGACCAGCCCGCCGATCGAATAGCCGATCAGCCCGAATCGGCCGTGCGGCTGCACCCGGCGGATGGTTGCCAGATAGGCGCGAGCCAGTGCCTCGACCTGCGCGAGCGGCGTCTGCGCGCCATCGACGCCGGGCGCCTGTAGCCCATGGACCGCGCCGGGCGTGTCGATCAGCCGCGCTATCGTGCTGAGCGGACGGGCGATCCCATGCACGCCGGGGATGATGAACAGGCCGGGGAATTGGGCCGGCGCATCCGGGCTCGCCGGTTTGAGCAGGACGCAGGCGCCATCCGCGGCGGCGCGCTTGCCGTCGAGCGCCATGGCCACTGCCGCTGGGGTTGCGCCGTCGAACAGCAGGCTCACCGGCAGGCTGACGCCGAAACGGCGCTCGATTTCCAGCATGATCGCCATGGCGAGGGCCGAATCGCCGCCGAGATCGAAGAAATTATCATCGAGCCGCACCGGCGCGCCGAGCAAACCCGGCCCCAGCACTTCGGTGAAAATCGCTAATACCGTCTCCGCGGTTGCTCCGACCTCGAACAAAGGAGCGTAATCGGGCGCGAAGGGCATGGCTTCTAGCCCGGTCGCACCTCGATAGTGCTCTGCTGCGGCAAATCGGGCGGCGGGAGGGCCGATTTCAGCACTTTGCCGGTCGGCGTCAGGGTGAAGGCGGCGACGCGGATATAGCGGGTCGGGCGTTGATAGGGTGCCAGATGTTGCGCCATATGCGCGGTCAACGCCGCCTCGCTCACCGTCGCGCCATCGGCCAGGCGGATATAGGCGACGATCTCCTCATCGCCCGCCGACGGCACGCCGATCACTGCCGATTGCGCGATGGCGGGATGCGCGTTCAGCGCCGCCTCCACATCCGGCGGGGCGACGTTGTGGCCGAAGCGGATGATCAACTCCTTCGCCCGACCGACGATGAACAGCGCATCGCCCTCGAAACGGGCGAGATCGCGGGTATCGAACCAGCCGTCGGCATCGAGCACGGCAGCGGTCGCTTCGGGCGCGTTGTAGTAGCCCTTCATCACGTTCGGCCCGCGTAGCAGCAGAATGCCGGTACCGCCCTCGGGCACCGGTTTGCCATCGAGATCGACCAGCCGCGCCTCCATCCCGGGCAGCAGCGGGCCGACCGAGCAATCGTCGCGCGGCGCCTCGGGGCGGGTCTGTGCGATCGTGGGCGCGCATTCCGTGGTGCCGTAGCCGTGGTGCAGAGGCTGGCCGAGCAGCGCCTCGACGCGGTGCTTGGTCGCGAGGTCGAGTGGCGCGCCGGAGGTGCTCATGATCCTGAGGCGCGTCGCCGGAATGCGGCTCACCCCATGCGCCTGCGCGTAATCGGCGGTGAGCGCGTACATCGCCGGCGCGCCGTTCATCAGCGTGAGTTGGTCGTCTTGCAGCAGTTGCAGCAGTTCCGCCGGATTGAAGCGCGAGACCATCCGCACGCTCGCACCGCCCATCAGCGAGCCGAGCATCACCACCACGAGGCCCACGATATGCGAGATCGGCAGCACGCCGAGAAAGCAATCCTGCGGCCCGAGTCGGCGGATCGCCATCGTGGTGCGGGCCACGTGCAGCACGTTGGCGTGGGTCAGCATCACCCCCTTCGGCGTGCCGGTGGAGCCGGAGGTGTAGACGAGGGCGGCGATGTCCTGCGCCGGATCGCCGGTCACCGTCTCGCAGGGGGTGGCTGCATCGAGTGCCGAGACGGCGAGCCGACCCAGCCCGGCGACATCAACCATTGGCGCACCCGCCTGCTCGGCAAGCCGCCGCGCGTGGATAGACCCCTCGGTCGCATAGAGCGTGCGTCGGGGCCGCGCATGAGCCACGATGACGGCAAGTTCGCGCGTGGAGAGCCGGGCGTTCACCAGCGTGGGCCACGCATCGAGATTGAGGGTGGCGAAGAACAACACCACCGCCTCGGCGGTGTTGTCGTTGACGATCACCACCCGATCGCCCGGGCGGATGCCCTGTGCAGCGAGCCAGACGCGGGCGGCGGTGACGGCGGCGGCGAGTTCGGCGTAGGTCCAGCGCCGTCGCGCCTCGATCAGCGCAGGGCTGTCCGGCGTCTCGCGGGCGGCGCGCAGGAAGACGTGGTCGGCACGGGTGATCGGCGGCGGAGTGAGACCAGATACGGTGCGATCTGACATGACTTGGCCTGGGACGATGATTCTATCGTGAAAAATTCATGACATAATCAGCAAAATCCACCCTGGCTGTCCATTTATTTTTACTAATCAACGAAGAATCAACGCATTGCCGTCCGTGTCTCCGATCAGGCTTCGGGCGGTGCGGCGCCGATCGGGATATCGCGTGGCGATGGCTCCTCCGGCTGCTCGCCGAGGCCGTTGTGGCTGGCTTCGGCTTCCTCGAGTTCCGCCTCGAGGCTGTTCGAGCGGCGCGGCTGATAATTGCCGTTGCCGTTCTGGCCATTGCCTTGCTGCGGTGCGCTCTGCGCACTCTGCTGCGCGGCCTGGATCATCGCGTTGGTGATGCGGAAATAATGCTCGGCGTGCTGGTAATAACCTTCGGCCGCCACCCGGTCGCCGGAGACGGTCGCATCGCGGCCGAGTTGCAGATAGCGTTCGAATAATTGTTGCGCCGTGCCGCGCACCCGCAGATCGGGGCCGCTGCTGTCGAAGACATGGTTGCGATTGAGGGGGATGTTGCCGCTCTGGTGGCGGATCATGGAACCGCCGGTTCCGCTGGGGCGATGGTTGCGCCCGCGCATACGTTTGATGTTCATGCGTCTGTCGCTATGCTTTCCTGTTCGCAGCTTTCCCTGGCCGGATTGCGGGGCGTTTTGCCGACCGCTGCCAACCCCAGCCGGGGCACGTCAGTCTCGTTGGCGTCTTGCGCGATGAATGATCGGTCAGGCCAGATCAGCCCATCCGCCAGTCGTGCAGCCTGTATCGGCATATCGCCGAATCCAGCCACATCCATCACCGCACGCACCTTAGTCATCATCGGGCTTGCCGCCAAATGATTTTTTCGTTCGGGCCGGCCGGTGCAGCGGCAAGGCGCGCGCGATGCCGGCCAGATCCGCGCGCGGCACCGCCGGTTCGAGGCCGGCGGCACGCGCCAGCGCCGCGACCGCCACGGCCTGCCCGGCGCCAAGCTCGACCACGCCAACCCCGCCCGGCGCCAGCAGGGCGGCGATGGCAGGCAGTATCAGCCGGTAGCCGTCTAGCCCGTCGGCGCCGCCATCCAGCGCCGAGGCCGGCTCGTGGCGCGCGACCTCCGGCATCAGCCCGGCGATCTCGTCGTGTGCGATATAGGGCGGGTTGCACAGCAGCAGATCGAAGCCATCCGTCATCGCGATCGGCGCCGCCCAGTCGGCGCAGAGAAACATGGCGCGTCCGGCGAGACCGAGTCGGCGCGCATTCGCCGCGGCGAGCGTGGCGGCGGCCGGCACGCGGTCGATGCCGAGCCCCCAGGCGGCGGGAAACTCCGCCAGCGCCGCGAGCAGCAGGCAGCCGGTGCCGGTGCCCAGATCGAGCACTTGGCGTACCGCCGCGCGGTCGGGGAAGGCCGCCAGCGCCGCCTCGATCAGCGTCTCGCTCTCCGGGCGCGGGATCAGCGTCGCCGGCGAGACGGCGAAGGCCATGCCCCAGAATTCCCGCTCACCGAGGATCAGCGCCAGCGGCTCGCGCGCCGCCCGCCGCGCCAGCAGCCCCGCGAAACCCGGCGCCTCGGCCGGTGCATCGAGATCGCGCAGCAGCGCCTCCTGCGCGCAGCCGAGGGAGAAGCCGAGCAACAGCCGCGCCTCCAGCCGCGCCCGCTCGATTCCCGCCGCCGCGAGCCGCGCCGAGGCTTCGGCCAGCAGGGCGCGGATCGGGATGGGCAGCTACGCCTCCGCCGCCAACAGGGCGGCTTGATCTTCGGCGGTCAGCGCATCGATGAACTCGTCGAGATCGCCCTGCATCACGCGGTCGATTTTATAGAGGGTGAGATTGATCCGGTGGTCCGAGACGCGGCCCTGCGGGAAGTTGTAGGTGCGAATGCGCTCGCTGCGATCGCCGGTGCCGACCTGCGCGCGCCGGTCGGCGGCGCGGGTTGCGTGCAGGCTGGCGCGCTGCTGGTCGTAGAGGCGGGCGCGCAGCAATTTCATCGCCTTGGCGCGGTTCTTGTGCTGGCTGCGCTCCTCCTGCATCGCGACGACGATGCCGCTCAGCAGATGGGTGATGCGCACCGCGCTCTCGGTTTTATTCACATGCTGGCCGCCGGCGCCGGAGGCGCGATAGACGTCGATGCGCAGATCACCCTCGTCGATCGCCACATCCACCTCCTCCGCCTCGGGCAGCACCGCGACCGTCACGGTGGAGGTGTGGATGCGCCCCTGGCTCTCGGTCTCCGGCACGCGCTGCACCCGATGCACGCCCGATTCGTATTTCAGCCGGGCGAACACGCCGCGGCCGTTGATCTCGGCGATGCCCTCCTTCAGCCCGCCGAGGCCGGTATCGGCGTATTCGAGGATCTCGAAGCGCCAGCCGCGCGCCTCGGCATAGCGCTGATACATGCCGAACAGGGCAGCGGCGAACAGAGCGGCCTCGTCGCCGCCGGCGGCCGGGCGCACCTCCAAGATGGCGGCGCGCGCATCGGCGGCATCGCGCGGCAGCAGAGCGAGGCGGATTTCCTGGGTGAGGGCCGGGATACGCGCGCTCAGGCTGGCGATCTCGCCCTCTGCCAGCTCGCGCATCTCTGGATCGGCGCGCAGTGCCTCGGCCTCGGCGAGTGCCTGTTCGGCGGCGCGCAGTTCACCGACGCGGGCGACCAGCGGCTCCAACTCGGCCAGCTCCTTCGAGGCGCGCACGAACGCCTCGCCGGAGAGGCCGCCGCTCAACCCGGCGCGCAATTCCTCGGCGTGGTCGACGATGCGGTCGAGTTTTTGAGCGAAGCCGCTCATTGGAAATGCGCGGGCAACTCCGCGATCGCCATCTCGCTCTGCGCGCCGCTCGCGAGGTCTTTGACCTGCACGACGCCGCGGGCCAGCTCCTGCGCGCCGAGAATGACGGCGGCACGGGCGCCGATCCGATTGGCGCGCTCGAGCCGGCGCTTCAAATTGCCGCGATAGCCCATCTCGGCGGCAATCCCGGCCGCGCGCAGGGTTTGCAGCACCGATATCGCCTCGGCCTCGCCCGCCTCGTCGGCCGGGATGACCGCGATCGGTGCGGTGGGCGCGGGCGGTTGCGCCAGCAGCATCGCCAGCCGCTCGATCCCCGCCGCCCAGCCGACCGCCGGCGTTGCCGGCCCGCCCATCTCTTCCACCAGCCC
>DAHXNW010000010.1 GCA_027365195.1 Acetobacteraceae bacterium | reverse complement strand
CCGGCGACCACCTCCTCCTTGCGGATGATGATCGGGCGCGCATTGCCCGATTTGTCGCTGTTTTTGCTCATCGCTCTCGCTTCCGTGCTGCAGACACGGGGCGAGTGTGGCAGGATTTGCTTAACTCTCGGCTAACGGCGCGGGTGGGGGAGGGGAAGGTGGAGGCTTATCCAAATTACACCGCAAACGGGTCGGCATCGCGCGGCCAGTAGGGCAGCCGGCGCTTGGTGAAGCCGATCGCGGCATAATCCGGCGGCACCGCGCCGGGTGCTGCGACATAGCGTATGGCGCGCGCGATCGGCGCGAAGGCGGCGTGGAAATGCTGCATCGATTTCACCACCACGAGCCGTTTGTCATCGAGGGTGATGCCAAGGCCCGTGAAGGCGTCGGGGGCGAAGGTCTGCTGGCGCTGGCTGACCAGGACGATATCGATGCCCTGCGCCGACACCCAGGCGCTCGGCCCGAAGCTCGCGCGCCCGCCGCTCAGCCCGGCCTGGCTGTGGCTCTCGGCGAGCCGGCGGACCCGCACCTCCAGATCGAGCGGCGCGCCGGAGGCCACGCCGCATTTGCCGCCGATGCGCAGCGTAAAGGTTGCTCCCTCGCCCGCCTCGACGCAAAAACCCACCGCCTGCGGATCCCAGTAGCAGCCGCTCACCGCGCCCTCGATGCCGCGCTCCACCAGCCGGCGCAGGATGGCGGTACTGTCCGATGGCGCGCCGGCGCCGGCATTGTCGGCGACATCGGCGAGCACCAGCGGGCCGCCCTCGGATAGCAGCGCCAGATCGATCGCGCCATCGATCGTCTCATACGGCGTGCTGGTCGCCTCGCGCATCGCCCAGAGTTCGCGCCCGAGGGTCTCGGCGAGCGCCTGCGCCCGCGCCGCGTCGCCATCGGCGATCACCAGCATCCTGGCGCCGACATCGGCGACATCGCCCCAGGGAAAGCCATGGCCGAAGGAGACCGAGAGGATGCCGTCATGTCCCTCCAGCGCGCTCATCCGATCGACGAAATCGCGCATCGGCTGCATCGGCGTGCGCCATAGGCTGATCATCCGACAATCATGCAGCGCCATCACCGGGCGGATCTCGCCCGCCGCCCGCCGCAGGCTCAGCCGATACACTTCCTCGGCGCGCGCCGCGATATCGACATGCGGATATTCCTTGAAGGTGACGATGATATCCGCCGCCCGCCGCATCGCCTCGGTGAGATGGCAGTGCAGATCGAGCTCCACGCCGATCACGCAGTCCGGCCCCACGATCGCGCGCACCCGTTCGAGCGTGTCGCCCTCGCAATCGTCATAGCCCTCGGCGACCATCGCGCCATGCAGGAACAGCAGCACCCCCTCCACCGGCATGGCGGCGCGCAGATCGGCGAGCAGCATCTCGCGCAGTGCCTCGTAGACCGCGCGCACCGTGGTGCCGCCGGGCTGGGCGAAGGTACAGAGGCTCTCGGCGATCGCGTGGCCGTCGGCGGCGGCGAGCCGGCGCCAGGCGATCAGCGGGATGTTGGCGATCTGCGCTGGCTGGCGGCTGCCGTCGCCGCGAAACCAGGCACGCTCGCCCATGAAGGCGGCCTGGCCGGTCGGGATCGGGGAGAAGGTGTTGGTCTCGGTTGCGAGGGTCGCCATGAACAGTTTCATGCCGGCTCGCCCCCCTCCGGCGTCATGCGATAGCGAAAATCGCAATGGGTGGCGCCCTGCATCAGGGTCTGCGTGCGGTTCAAGCGCAGGTGCGGGTCGTAGCCCTCGCTGAACGCGCCGTCGCGGTTGCAGGAGAGGATGGCGCCCAGCTCGGCGAGCCCCATCGCCCGATACATCTCGGCATAACGGCAGCGCACCACGTTGAAGTGGAATTCGTGCTCGGTCGAGCGGATCACCTCGGTGCGCAGCGCGTCCTCGGCGGTCCAGTGCGCCTGCAACGCGCGGAAATGATCGAGGCTCGGTGTGCCGCCGGGCGCCTCGGTGGCCATCTCGGCCGCCGTCGCGCGGGCCATCTTGATCACGGCGGCGGAGAGGATGCGCCGCGCGGTCTCGGCGCCGAGTTCGCCGGCCATTTCGTCATAGACGCCTTTGGCGAAGGCCGCCTCGATGCGGCGCTGGGTCAGGATCGGCAGGCGCTCCATCGTCAGTCTCCTGGGTTTGCGGCGGCGTGGCCGCGCGGCGGTTGACCAGCAGCAGCCCGGCGGCGACGCACAGCAGCGCCAGCAGCAGCGCCGGGGTGATCGTCTCGCCGAGCAGCGCCGCACCGGCCAGCATGCCGAACAGCGGCGTGAGAAAGGAGAACGCCGCGAGCCGCCCCGCCGGGTAGCGCAGAATAAGCCAATACCATGCCAGATAGCTGGCGAACGCCACCACCAGCGCCTGATAGGCGAGGCTGCCATAGGCGATCCAGCCGGCGTGCCAAATCTCGCCGCCATGGCCGCCATGGCCGCCGAGGAAGGCGACCGCGAGCAGCGGGGCGGCGGAGCCGGCGAGCTGATAGAACAGCAGCCGCTCCGCCGGCGTGCGGCGCAGCACGGGATGCGCCTTGGTCAGCACCGTGAGGCTCGCCCACAGCATCGCCGCGACGATCACCAGCGCATCGCCGGGCAGCGTATTGCCGAGGCCCGCGCCGGCGGGATGGCGCACCCCGTCGGCCACCGCGACGGCGATGCCGGCGAAGGCGCAGAGCAGCCCCACCCCCTGCACCGGGCGCAGCCGCTCGGCCGGCACCCACAGATGCACGCCGAGGGCGACGAAGAACGGCGCGGTATAGAGAAACAGCACCGCGCGCGAGGCGGTGGTGCGCGCGATGCCGCCATAGACGCAGAGAAATTCGAGTGTAAAGACGGCGCCGAGCAGCAGCCCGGGTAGCAGCGCCGCATCGATCGCGAACAGCGCGCGCAAACCGCCCGCCCGGCGCGCCACGAAAACCATCAGCAGCGGGGCGGCGATCAGCGAGCGCAGGGCGGCCTGCCATGTCGGCGCCATGCCATCGGCCACCGCCAGTTTCACCAGCGCCTGCTGCACCCCCCAGGCGGCGCAGAGCAGCACCATGGTGACGATCGCCAGCGCATCGAGGCGGGTGCGGGCATAAGGTGCGGCTGCCAAGCTCCTACCCCGGCAGGCGCAGCACGTCGCGCGCGAGGATGTTGCGCTGGATTTCGTTGCTGCCGCCATAGATGCTGGTCGGGCGCGCCTGGATGAACAGCCCCGAGGGATGCAGATCGCGATTGCCCGCCATCGGCTCCAGCAGCCCGGCCGCCTCGCCGGCGATCTCGAGCATCGCCTCGGTGATGCGCTGGAACAGCTCGCTCTGATGCAGCTTCAGCATCGAGACCTCCGCCCCCAGCACCTCGCCGCGCCGCAGCCGGGCGGCGAATACCTCATAGAGGGCCTGATGATCGGCGAGATCGAGGCGAAGGCGGGTGTGGCGCTCGATGAAGCCGGCCTCCTCGGCCACCCCCACGTGCTCGGCGAGCCGGCGCAGCCGTGCGAGGGCATAGGCGGATTGGCGCGGCGAGCCGAGAAAGATGCGCTCGAAGCCGAGTAGCGCCTTCGCCATGCTCCAGCCCCGGTTGACCGCGCCGACCAGATTCTCCCGCGGCACACGCACGTTATCGAAGAACACCTCGCAGAACTCGTCCTGCAGTTCGAGATTGACGATCGGGCGCACGCTGATGCCGGGGCTGTCCATCGGCACCAGCAGAAAGCTGATGCCGTCCTGCTTGCGCGCGGTTTTATCGGTGCGCGCGAGCAGGAAAATCCAGTTGGCGTCGGTGGCAAGCGTGGTCCAGGTTTTCTGCCCGTTCACCACCCAGTGCGCGCCCTCCAGCACCGCCTCGGTGCGCAGCGAGGCGAGGTCGGAGCCGGCGTTCGGCTCGCTGTAGCCCTGGCACCAGATATGGTCGCCGGAGAGGATTTTCGGCAGGAACCGCGCCCGCTGCGCCTCGCTGCCGTGCTGGATCAGCAGCGGGCCGACCATGACGATGCCGTGGTCGGGCAGCCGGGCGCAGCCGTGGCGCTCGAATTCCTCGATCATGATCATCTGCCGCGCCGCGGAGAGGCCCATGCCGCCGTGTTCGCGCGGCCAGCCGGGGGCGAGCCAGCCCTGTGCCGCGAGCCGGTCGTACCACGGCCGCGCCGCCGCCAGATGCAGCCGGTGCGGCGGATTGCGCAATTCCGGCGGGTAGTTCGCCCGCAGCCAGCCGCGCACAAGGGCGCGAAAGCCGGCATCGTCCAATTGGTCGAGCGCCGCGTGGGGGTCAGTCATCGTCGGCATCCTCCGGAGGGGCGAGGCGGGCGTAGCGGGCGCGGTGCAGCGCCGCCGAGCCATGCAGATTGGCCAGCACCATCGCCTTGCGCAGGAACAGCCCGGCGTCGTACTCATCCGTATAGGCGATGCCGCCGTGCAACTGGATCGCCTGGCGCGTCACCAGCAGCGCCGCCTCTGCCGCCCGCGCCTTGGCGCGGGAGACCGCGCAGGCGGCAACCGTGGCGGAGGCTCCTGCGTCGAGCGTCGCGGCGGCGGCATCGATGCTGGCGCGGGTGAGTTCGATCTGCAGGTGCAAATCCGCTGCCCTGTGCTGCAATGCCTGGAAACTGCCGATCTTGCGGCCGAACTGCTCGCGCGTGCGCAGATAATCGAGGGTGAGGGCGAACACGCGGTCCATCACGCCGAGCAGATAGGCCGCCGTCGCGAGCGTTGCTTCCTCCAGCGCCGGGCCGAGCGCGCCGGCGACCGGCGTGGACAGCGCCTTGGTCGCACGCAGCGTGCCGAAATGGCCGCCGTCCTGCGTCGGCTCGGTCGTGAGCGAGACCCCTTCGGCGTCGGCGGCGAGCAGCGCCAGCCCGTCGCGCGTGCTGACCAGAAAGCCGTGCGCACACGCTGCCATCGGCACGAAAACCTTGTGCGCCGAGAGCCGCCCGTCGTGCAGCACGCTGGCGGATGCGGCATCGAGGCTGTTCGCACGCTCCTGCCAGGCCGGCAGGATGATGCGCGTGCCGTCGAGCACCGCGGCCAGCGTCGCCGGCGGCAGCAGCGGGGCGATGACGGCGGCGGCGAGGATGGGTTCCGGCACCAGCCCGGCGCCGAGTTCGCGCGCGAGTGCGCAGAGCGCCTGCACGCCGAGGCCGGCGCCGCCGGCCGCCTCGGCGACGCGCAGCCCGAGCCAGCCGAGTTCGCCGATCTGCCGCCACACCGCGGGATCGATGCCGGGGAGGTGATAGCGGAGCGCGCGGATGCGGCGGAAATCGCCGCCGGGCGGGGCGATGGCCGCCGCGCTGTCGCGCAGCAGGCGGATCGCCTCGTCGTCCAACGGGATGGGTGTCGTCATCGCCTAGTCGGCCAGCAGCGTCGCCGCACTGCGCGCCTGCGCCTCCGGGAGCCGCAGACCCTCGATCAGCTCGCGCACGACAAAGCCGCGCTCGGTGATGTCGAACACGCCGAGATTGGTATACACCCGGCGCACCACGCCGAGGGCGGTGAGCGGATAGCTGCATCGCCGCACCAGCCGCGCCCTGCCGTCTTTCGTCGTGTGCTCCATGATCGCCCAGAGCTGCTTCGCTCCGGCGGCGAGGTCCATCGCCCCGCCGACGGCGGGGGCGGTCTCATTGCCGCCGGTCGCCCAGTTGGCGATGTCGCCATTTTCCGCCACCTCGAAGGCGCCGAGCACGCAGAGGTCGAGATGGCCGCCACGGATCATCGCGAAGCTGTCGGCATGGTGGAAATAGCTGCCGCCGGTGCGGAGCGTCACGTGCTGCTTGCCGGCATTGATCAGCCACGGCTCGATCGCCTCCGGCGGCGGCGCCGGACCCATGCCGAGGATGCCGTTCTCCGAGTGGAACAGCACCTCGCGCTCCACCGGCACGTAATCGGCGACCAGGGTGGGGATGCCGATGCCGAGATTGACCGCCCAGCCGTCGGGAATATCGCGCGCGAGCCGCGCCGCCATGGCGGTGCGCGCGAGTGGCTTGCTCTCCTGCATCCTCTCCTCCCGTCAGATTTGCGGATCACCGTAAGGCACATGCACCACGCGGTCCACATAGATGCCGGGGGTGACGATCGCCTCCGGATCGAGCGCGCCGAGCGCCACCACATGCTGGCTCTGCACCACGGTGAGCCGTGCGGCGGTCGCCATCACCGGGTTGAAATTGCGCCCCGATTGCCGGTAGGTGAGATTGCCCCAGCGATCCGCCGCCCATGCCTCGACCAGCGCCAGATCGCCGAACAGCGCGTGCTCCAGCACGCAGGGGCGGCCGGCGATCTCGCGGCTCTCCTTACCCTCGGTGAGTTGGGTGCCATAGCCGGTGGGGGTGAAAAACGCCGGAATCCCGGCGCCGGCGGCGCGCATCCGCTCGGCCAGCGTGCCTTGCGGCACGATCTCCAGCTCGATCTTGCCGGCGCGATAGAGTTCATCGAAAATCGTCGGCCCCGTATTGCTGCGCGGGAAGGAGCAGACGAGCTTGCGCACCCGCCCATGCCGCATCAGCCGCGACAGCCCGCCCTCGCCGCCGCCCGCGTTGTTGGCGACGATGGTGAGGTCGCGCGCGCCCTGTTCGAGCAACCCCTCGATCAGCGCATCCGGCTGCCCCACCGCGCCGAAGCCGCCGACCAGCACCACCGCGCCATCGGCCACCCCGGCCATCGCCTCCGCCATGCCGGCCACGATCTTGTCGATCATCGATGCCCTCCCAATGCACGTTACGCGCGCATGCGCAGTGTTCTGTCATTCGAGCGATACATTACCCATCCCACGGCCCGCTTGCCAAATCGCGCCGCTTCGGCCAGGACTGCGCCATTGCCCCCTCGGAGAGAGCTTGCATGACCGCGATTCAGGCCCTGTTCATCGCGGTGCTGCAAGGTGCGACCGAGCTGTTTCCCGTCAGCAGCCTCGGCCACGCGGTGGTGCTGCCGGCGCTGCTGCGCTGGCCGCTCGACCAGTCCGGCCCGGCGTTCCTGCCGTTTCTGGTGATGCTGCATCTGGGCACCGCCGCCGCGCTGCTGCTGTATTTCTGGCGCGACTGGTTCGCTCTCGCGCGCGGGGTTCTGGGGCTTGCCGATGCGCATCGGGTGGCCGAGAGCCGGCGGGGGTTCATGCTCATCGTCATCGCCACCATCCCGGCGGTGATCGTCGGTTTCGTGCTGGAGCGTCCGCTGCGGCATCTGTTCGGCGCGCCGGTGATCGCCGCCCTGTTCCTCGCGGTGAATGGCGTGCTGCTGCTGTTCGGCGAGCGGCTGCGCGCGCGCGGGGATGCCTCGCGCCCGCTCGCGAGCCTCGCTTGGCGTGATGCGCTGAGCATCGGGGTGTGGCAATGCGCCGCCCTCATCCCCGGCATCTCGCGTTCCGGGGCGACCATCGTGGGCGGCCTGCTGCGCGGCATCGACCATGAGGGCTCGGCGCATTTCTCCTTCCTGATCGCCACCCCCATCATCCTCGGCGCGGTGGTGCTGGAGGTGCCGAAGCTGCGCCATGCCGATATCGCGCCGGGGGTGTTTTCCCTCGCCGCCGTGGCGGCGGTGGTCGCCGGGATCACCGCCTTTCTCAGCACCGCCTTCCTGATGCGCTATTTCCGCCGCAACGACGCCTGGGCGCTCAATCCCTTCGCCTATTACTGTATCGGCGTGGGGGTGGTGGGGGCGGCGGCGCTGGTGCTCGATTTCTGATGCGCCGGCTGGCGGCGGCGCTGGTGGCGCTCCTGCTGGCTCTGCCGGCGGCGGCCCAAGTGGCGGCCCAGGTGGCGCCGCACCCGGTGCTCGCCGCACTGCCGATCGCGCGGCTCGATCTGCCCTGGTGGCGGGCGCGGTTTGCCGCGAAAGCCGCCGAACTGCGCGCGGCACCCCCCGATCTGGTGTTCTACGGCGATTCGATCACCGAGGATTACGAGCGCGCCGGGCCGCCGGCGTGGCGCAATTTCCGCCCCGTCTGGCAGCGGTTCTATGGCGACCGCCACGCCGCGAACCTCGGCTTCAAGGGCGATACCACGGCGAGCCTGCTCTGGCGGCTCGAGCATGGCGAGGCGAGCGGCATCCATCCGCGTGTTGCCGTGGTGCTGATCGGCGCCAATGATTTCGGCCGGCCGCACTGGTCGGCGGCCGATACGCTGCTCGGCATCGATGCCGATGTGGCCGCCATCCGGCGCCATCTGCCGAGCACCCGCATCCTGCTGCTCGGGATCCTGCCGAGCGGGCGTTCGGCGTGGGTGAGTGCCAATACCGCGACCGTCAACCACGCCCTCGCGGCGGCCTATGCGCATGATCCGATGGTGCGCTTTCGCGACCTCTCGGCGCTGTTCGAGCACGACGGCGCGCTGGACACGGCGTTGTTCCTCGACCCCAAGCTCACGCCGCCGGAGCCCCCTCTGCATCCGGATGCGGAGGGTCAGGCGCGGATGGCGGCGGCGATCGAGCCGCTCCTCGCCGACTGGCTCGGCGACCGCGTGCATGGTGCGCGATGAGCCGCCGGGTGGGCTGGCTGCGGCTCGCCTGCATCGCCCTGGCGTTGGCAAGCCTTGCCGCCTGCGCGGCACCCTCCTCCGGCTCTCGCGCCGGTTTTCACCCGTATGGCGCGCCCGGCCCGGCGGGCGACCCGTGGGGGCCGTATATCCGCCAGGCGGCGGCGCGTTTCGATGTGCCGGAGGCGGTGATCCGCCAGGTGATGCACCGCGAATCGGGCGGCAATCCGCGCGCCCTCTCCAACCATGGCGCGATCGGGCTGATGCAGCTCAAGCCCGGCACCTATGCCGAGATGCGCCGGCAATACGGCCTCGGCCGCAACCCCTACGACCCGCGCGACAATATTTTCGCCGGCACCGCCTATCTGATGCAGTTACGCCGCCGCTTCGGGCCGGAGCGGGCGCTGATCGCCTATCGCGAAGGCCCGGCGCGGGTGAGCGCGCCGTGATCGCGGCCGGCCCATTCCTTCCAACGCAGGAGTCATCCGCCATGAGCATCACCCGCATCGCGCTCACCCTCGCCCTAGCGACCGGCCTCGCCGCCCCGGCCCTGGCCCATGCGTATATGAAGTATGGCACGCCCGCACCCGGCGCCAAGCTGCGCGCCGCCCCCGCCGCCGTCGACATCACCTTCACCGAAGCGGTGGCGCCGGGCCTGAGCGGCATCGTGGTGCGCGATGCCGCTGGGCGCCAGGTGGACAAGGCCGACGCGAAGGCCATCGACACCGCCGACACCCACATGCGCGTCGATCTGCCGCCGCTGCCGCCGGGCACCTATCAAGTGCTCTGGCATGCGGTCGCGGCCGATGACGGGCATCATACCGAGGGGCAATACCACTTCACCATCGCGCCCACGCGGTAGAAATACCCACGCGGTAGAAATGCCCACGCGGTAGAAATGAATGATGGCCGGTCTCGATTGGGCTGCCGCCGTCTGGCGTTTCGTGCATGTGGCGGGCATGCTCTCGCTGTTCGGCACGCTGTTCGCCCGCTGCTGGCTCGCACCGCTCGGCGCCACACCGGAGCAGCGGCGCGCGCTGCGCCGGCTCGGCCGCGCAAGCTTGCTGCTGGCGCTGCTCGGCGGCGTCGGCTGGCTGGTGCAGGGCGCCTATAGCGATATCGAGGCCACGAGCGCACGGGCGGTGCTGGCGACGGCGGCGGGGCTGATGATGCAGACGCGCTTCGGCCACCGGCTCGCCCTCTGCCTGCTCGCGCTGCTGGCGAGCGGGCTGCTCGCCGAATGCCGCCGGTGGCGGCCGGCGAGTTGGCTCAGTGCCTTGGCCATCGGGCTGCACGCCGGGGTGCAGCACGCGAGCGAAATCGGCGCCTGGGCGTGGCTCGCGCAGTGCCTGCATCTGCTGGCGGCCGGCGCCTGGCTCGGCGGCCTCGCACCGCTCGCGCTGCTGCTGCGCGGGCCGGCGATGGTTGCGATCGCGCGGCGCTTCTCGACGCTGGCGATGCTCGCGGTCGCCACGCTGGCGATCACCGCGCCGCTTCTCGCGGGCGCACTGCTCGGCGGCTTATCGGCGCTGTTTCGCAGCGCCTATGGCGCGGTGGCGCTCGGCAAAATGGCGCTGTTCGCCGTGCTGCTGCTGCTCGCCGCGCGCAACCGTTTCCTGCTGATGCCCCGCCTGCCGGACGCACCGATGGCGCTGCGCCGGGCGATCCGGCTGGAAACCCTGATCGGCCTGCTCGTCGTGCTGCTGGCGAGCCTGCTCGCGAGCTTGCCGCCGCCGGTGTTCCTGCGCGGGTGATCCATTGGAACTTCAAGCATGCTCCCTCTACCGCCCATGCGTGGCGGCGCTGCTGTCCGGGCCGGCGGCGGTATCGCCCTGGAACAGGGTGAACAGGCCGCGCAGGAAGCCCGGCGTCAGCGCGCTCAGCGGATTGACGGCGATGGTCGGGTTGGCGAGCGGCCCGCGCACGCTGTAGTTGGCGGCGAACAGACCACCGCCCTTCTCCGGGCTGAACATCCGCCCGATCAGCGGCAGGTCGCCGAGCAGCGTGTTGAAGAAATACAGCGGCACGATGGTGCCGTTGAGGTCGCTGCGCCGGCTCGCCAGATCGACGCTGCCCGCCGCGGTGAAGCCGAGCGCCGGGCTGAAGGCGCGCGCATTGTGCAATTCGAGCCGCTCGCCGAGTAGCCGGAAGGGAGCGACCAGCCGGGTGAAGTGCAGACCGGG
>DAHXNW010000295.1 GCA_027365195.1 Acetobacteraceae bacterium | reverse complement strand
ACGGCGCGCGCCGATGCGCCGGCCGCGCTCGATCGCGGCATTGCGGCTGATCGCCATGAGGGCGGCGATGCCATCCCAGGTGGCGCCCTCGGCGCGCAGGCGGCGCAATTGGGCATCGAGCGCCGGGGTCCAGGGGCGTTTGTGCGGCATGGCGGGCGTCCTTTTGTGGGTGACGCCAGAGTGTTAGTTTAACTAACTAACTTCGTCAACAAAAATAACATCGCTCTGTTAGTTTTTGGGTGTTAAGGTCGTTCCATGATCGAACCCGAACCCACTCCCTCCACCCCGGCCCCATCCACCCCAGGCAGCCGCCTGCGCGCCGCGCGCATCGCCTGCGGCTTCACCCAGCATTCCCTCGCCGACACCTTGCACGTGAGCCGCAGCGCCATCGCGCAATGGGAGACCGATCGCGCCGGGCAGGTACAGGCGCATCTGCGGCAACTCTGCGAGGCGCTCGGCGTTTCGGTCGAATACCTGCTGCATGGCGACGACAAACGCGCCCCCACGCAGGCCGCCACCGGCGACGAGCTGGCGCTGCTGCGCCTGTATCGGGAATGCGCGCCGGAGGACCGTCAGGCTCTGCTGCAACTCGCCCGTCGCCTCGCCCGCAGCCAGTCATCGCCCGACACGCGCTGACACCACGCCGGCTGCCATCGATTGAGAGAGAGTGCATGTCCGAATTCCACATCATCCCCCCAAGCACCGCACGCCCACCCGTCACGCGGCCGCAACCGACACGCGCCCCGCTCACCAGCCCACAGGTGAGCTCCCCCATGGCGGATTTCTCCGCGGCGGAGCTTGCCGAACTGCGCGACACCATCACCCGCCTGCGCGCGAGCCGGGGCGTGCTGGTGCGCGCGGCCGATCTGCTGGGCGGCCTGATCGGCGGGGCGGCGAGCCAGGCGATACGCCGGCTGAACCTCTCCCCCACCGCCTCGCCACGCATGCAGGGCATCGCCGAGGCCGCGCTGCGCCGCGCCTTCGGCATCGCCATCCTCGGCCTGCCGAGACCGGGCGGAGGTCTGGCGCGACAGCCGCTGCTGCGCACCCGGCTGCTGGCCGTGTTCTCCGGCACGCTCGGCGGCCTCGCCGGCCTACCCGGCTTCCTGCCCGATGCCGGCTTCACCACCCTGCTGATCATGCGCGCGATCGCCGCCATCGCCGTCGCCGAGGGCGAAGACCTCACGCAGGAAGCGAGCCGTGCCGCCTGCCTCGAAGTGTTCGCCTTCGGCGGCCCGCCGAACGGCCCCACCAGCAGCATCGCCGAAACGCCCGACACCGGTTACTGGACCGCGCGTCTCCTGCTCCAGGGCCGCCCGCTGGTGCGCCTGTTCGCCGACGTCGCCACCCGCTACGGGCTGCACATCTCGGAAAAACTGGCGCTCCAGGCCATCCCGCTGGTGGGTGCCGCCGGCGGCGCGGCGATCAACAGCCTGTTCCTCGACCACTACACGGTGCTCGCCCGCGTCCACTTCACCCTGCGCCGGCTGGAACGCCAGCACGGCGCCACCCGCGTGCGCGACGCCGCCGAAGCCATCGGGCGGGAGTTGCGGCGCGCGTAGATCAGTCCCCACCGCGCAAAGCTTGCCGCCGCCCGGCGAAAACGCCATATGCTAGAGGCTGATGTCGAGACTCGGAGCAAAGGCACTGCGATGACCCTTCTCGGCGGCGCGCCCGATCCGACCGCCGCGGCCCGGCGGGTCTGCCTCGTGGCCTGCGTGCTGCTGCTGCCCATGCTCGCCGGCACCAGCGCCTGCGCCCGCATGGCCGG
>DAHXNW010000277.1 GCA_027365195.1 Acetobacteraceae bacterium | reverse complement strand
CTGCCCGCAGCAGGTCTGCGCCCGTGGCACCTCCACCTGACAGCCGGCGGCGGTGAGCAGCTTGAGGGCGGCGAAACCCACGCTCGGCCGATGCAGATCGACCAGGCAGGTGACGAACAGCGCGACGCGCGGGCGGGATTGTAGCATGGCTCCACTCTACTCGGTCGCCAGAAAAAAACGAGGGCTGCAGTGAGCCGGTGGCGCCTTGCCGACAGGATTTAGGGGGATCCACGCGGCAGCAGCACATATTCCTGTCCATCCGCATGCATCCGCCCGGCCCGCGCCACCGCCGCCTCGCCCCAGCCGAAGAAGATATCGACGCGCAGCGGGCCGGTGATCGCGCTGCCGAGATCCTGCGCGACCATCAGCCGGCGCAGCGCGCTGCCGTCCACCGGATCGGTGGTGGCGAGCCAGAGCGGCGCGCCGAGCGGGAGGAAATGGCGGTCGATCGCCACCGACCGCCCCGGTGTCAGGCTGACGCCGAGCGCACCCGGCGGCCCCTTATCGTCGGCGAGCGGCGGCAGTTCGCGAAAGAACACATAGGATGGGTTTTCCTCCATCACCGCCTGCGCCTCCGCCGGATGGGCAATGAGCCAGGCGCGGATGCTCGCCTCGGAGACCTGATCGGCGGTCAGCGCCCCACGCTGCACCAAGAGCCGCCCGATCGGCACGTAAGGCAGCCCGTTCTGCGCCGCATAGCCCACGCGCACGATGCGCCCATCCGCGAGCCGCACCCGTCCGGCGCCCTGGATTTGCAGGAAGAACAGGTCGATCGGGCTGCGCAGCCACAAAATCGCCAGGCGCTGGCTTTCCAGCACCCCCTGATCGATCTCGGCGCGGCTGTAGTAGGGGATCAATTGGCCGGCACGCAGGCGGCCGGCGATGCGCGTGCCGGCGAGCGAGGGCTTGAAGGCGCCGAGATCGGCCTGCACCAGATCGAGCGGCCGGCCGAGCAGCGGGACGCGATAGGCGCCACCCGGGCTGCGCGCGCCATCCACCTCCGGCTCGTCGTAGCCGGAGACCAGCGCCGTGCCGCCGCTCAGCGCATAGGGCTGTAGATACTGCACGAGGAATTGCCGCGCGGCGGTTTGATCGTCCGGCGGCAGGGCGCGCGCGGCGGTGCAGACGGCGGTCCAGTCACCCGCCTTGCCACCGCGCTGCGCCGCCAGACCATCCCCGCCGAGTGCCTCGTCCGGCGGCATCAGCAGCAGGCGGGCGCAACTCGCATCGAAGGCGGCCATGGCGGGCAGCAGATCGTCCTGCGTCCAGCCGGGGAGCTGGTCGAAGCCGGCCGGGGTGAGGGTGAGCGCCGAGGCGGCAACGGGCGTTGCCTGCGGTGGCACCACGCAGCCGGCCAGAGCAAGGCTGCAGGCGAGCAGCGCCGCCGCGGCGGACCGCGCGGCGCATCGCGGCATGGTCAACTCAGCCGCTGCGCGAGCCGGCGAGGCGCCAGAGCGGCGTGGCAGCGTCGAAATCCCGCTCGAACTGCCACAAATCGACGATCTCGGTCACTGCGTCCGCCCCCGCCACCGGCAGGCCGTCGGCGCCGGTGGTGACGTTGATCTGATCGGAGACGATGCGCACGGTGATCACGCCGATGCTGCCGCGACGCTCCACCGCGTCGATGCCGATGCTGGAGATCGCGCGCAAGTCACAGCGCACGGTCTCGCCGGCGGTGGTGCGCGCGGTGATCGCCGCATCGAAGGCAGCGAAGGCTTCCTCGGTCAGCAGCGGGCGCAGCCGGTCGCGCTCCCCGGCCGCGTAGGCCGCGACGATGACGCGAAAATTCGCCTCGGCGGTATCGAGAAACCGCGCCGGATCGAAGCCGCGATCGGCTTCGCGCAGCGCTTGCAGGCTCTGCCCGCAGGCGCTGGCCGGATCGGGGAGCACCCGGCTGGTCGCCACCGGCTCGCGCGCCGGCGCCTGGGCTTTCGCCCCACCCGGCATCGCTGGCTCCGCCTTGCTCTCGATGGTCTGCCCGGCGTTCAGCCCGCCGCCCGGCAAGGCTCGGCGCAGTGCCGCGAAGCCACCCGGCTTCGGCGCCGATGGAACGCCTTTCGGCGCCCCCGGCGGCGGCTCGAATCCGCCACGGCGCCCGAGCACGCTGCGCAGGCGCAGCACCAGAAACACCGCGATCATCCCGAACAGGACGATGTCGATCGGAAACCCGCCCTTGCCGCTCAGCGCCGAAAACATGCCCAAACCACTCCTGGCTACGTCTCTTGACACAGACATAGGCACGCGCGGGCCGGCGCACAACAAAATCCGTGACAGAGCGGCTGGCACCGCACCGGCCCGCCCCCCTCCAGCACTGGCGCGGATCGCCTTGCGGTTGCTCCGGCGAGCATCGCGCAGGCAACCAGCCTCATCCTTCGCGCCACGCATGATCGTGCCGCGCGCAATACCGCTCACCCGATAGAAGGCGGCTGATCCGCCATAGCCTGCGGCAGCCTCTTTCATCCGACTGGCCTTTGATGGCTGCAACCGCGCGCGGATAGCATTTTCATCGATCATCCGCCCATCATCGCCACCGCACCGCCGCGCCGGAATCCCTATCGGATCAAGCCTCAACTCGAATCGCTTCTGCCTAGCCGGGTTCTAACCCGTAACCGCCATCAAAGCCGCCACGGCCACGATCTGCGCCAGCGATCAGCAGCGGGTCTGCGCCTGCGTCCTAATGGAGTCCCTCTTTCGCCAGCACTGTAGTCGCTCTGACCGCTGCCGCCAGCGGCTGTACCACCCCCGCTAACGCCGACCTGCGTTTCAACTGTGTTGACGACCATAAAACTGCTGCCGCCATCGGCGATGACGATCTCGGCACCCTCGGCCTCCGATAGTCCATCCAGCGTCACCGCCAGCGTTGGTGCGGCATTCAGTGTCGGAATGATGATAGAGAGCATTGGCACCTTCGGACCGGCTGTCAGACAGTGGTATTGGTAGCGGCTCGCCGCTGATTAAGACCGGCCGGCGCCCTGGCATGCTTGGCTCGCGCATACCCTTCGGAGCGCCTGGACGTAGTATAATGCCGTATCGCCTTTCGGCGGCGATCCTGCATTGCGTGCGGTGGGCGGGCAAGCAGCCGTCATGGGGGAGTTTGGATTACCGGGTTCGGGGGGTCTTAGGGCGGCTTGTCGCAACCCCGCTTCAACTGGCAGAGATTGCTTGCAAAGCAACAATGCGCGTCGCCATCACGTTCCGAATTCTTTCCCCGTCTAGGGGAGATACGCATTCGATGAAGGAGTTCAGCGTGTGCATCATCGCGGCGATGGTAAAAAATAGATTCGTGAGAAGTTCCTGACTATCTTCCGCCACTTCAACGGCAATTTCAAAGTCGCCCGTTTCGGGATTTTTCACGAGATGCCGCAGCAGGGACGTTGAAGATGGGTGCGCGGCACTCATGCTAAGGCGACGAAACTCGGTGTAGTCCTCGGTGGCACCATCGAGTGTTGAGGAACCCCCCATATTAATCCGTTTCTGTCCTTTGCGCAGATCTCTAATCCCTTCGAGCTGCGCCAGCGTATTCTTGTCCGTAACCGCGGGGATGAGCAGAGTTACGAAGCTGGCTTCGTTGAATAGGCCGTCATCCGAGATTGCCTTCGCGAACGCCGTCCCTTCATGCGCTAATCGTCGGAGCCACAGAGAATTTTCAAAGCAAGAACGCTGGAGCGTCTGGGCTTCGATTATGAGCCCTTGGCGGAAAAGGCTGATGGCTCCCTTGAAGTTCGTGATCGTACGGCAGAACAGCAGGACAGCAAATAGATCTGGACTTTCTTCAAGTGAGCAGGCGGTTTGAACCGGAGTTTTAGGCAGGAGCGAAAGGCAAGCACACCTTAAGTCAGAGGCAAAGCTAAACCACTCGTCTATCAACTCCGCGTGCGACACGTCGATCCTCCCGGCCACGATCATGCGTTCGATAAATTGATTTACGGCGATCAACAATGCCGTAAAACCCACATTTTATGCGACTACGAATGTCCTGGTAGGGTGGCGGTCTGCCAGCCCGCTTTCCGGCTGGGAAATAACGAACCGAACATTCGGACCAATCCTGGCGGCCGCTCAATGTCCGATATCCCATGGCGCTTGCCCAGAACCACACAGGCAGCTCCCCATCCAACTTAGCCGGTCGAATCCCGAGGCGCTTCGTCTGCTCTCAGGGAGGCTGGGCAGGCCATGATAGTGCCCGAAACGAGCGGCAAATCTGCGGTCGAGATGCAGGGGCTTCCGCGCCAGCTTCCCGCCCCAGACAGCAAATTCAAATCAACCAACACCCCAACCTCCTTGTCTACCGCGAGCGAACGCGGCACTCTCGCTCCATGGAAACCCTGGCCGATCATGCGGCGGCGCTGGCCGCCGGTACCATCACCTCGCGCGATCTCGTCGAGCAGTCTCTCGCGCGCATTGCCGATCCGGCGGGCGAAGGGGCGCGGGTGTTTTTGCGCGTCGATGCCGCGCCGGCGCGGGCGATGGCGGAGGCGATGGATGGGCTGCGGCGCGCCGGGCTGGCGCCCTCGCCCTATGCCGGCATCCCCTTCGCGCTGAAAGATTTGTTCGATGTCGCCGGGCAGCCGACGCCGGCCGGCTCGCGCGCTTTGCTGGCCGCCCCACCGGCCAGCGCGCACGCGCCGGTCATCGCGCGCATGCTCGCCGCCGGGATGGTGCCGCTCGGGCGGGTGAACATGAGTGAGTTCGCCTTCTCCGGCATCGGCCTCAACCCGCATTTCGCCACCCCGCGCAGCCCGTGGCAGCGGCCGGCGGGCCAAGCGGGCGGGCATGCGCCGGGTGGCAGTTCCTCGGGCTCCGCGGTCGCCGTCGCCGATCGCATGGCGCCGGTGGCACTCGGCACCGATACCGGCGGCTCCTGCCGCATCCCGGCGGCCCTGTGCGGTGTCGTCGGCTACAAGCCGACCGCACGGCGCGTGCCGATCGCCGGCGTGCTGCCGCTCTCGCCGAGCCTCGATTCGGTTGGGCCGCTGGCGCCGAGTGTCGCCTGTTGTGCGGCGATCGATGCGATTCTGGCCGGCGAACCACCGCCGTTGCTGCAACCGGCGGCACTTGCCGGGCTGCGCCTCGCCCTCCCCACCAATCTGGTGCTCGACGCGCTCGACCCCGCCGTGGCCGATGCCTTCGAGCGCGCACTCGGGGTGCTCTCGGGCGCCGGCGCGCGGATCGAGCGGATGGCGTTTCCCGTCCTCGATGAACTCGCTGTCATCAACGCCGGCGGTGGGCTGACGACGGCGGAATCCTTCGCCTGGCATCGCGCCCTCATCGCCGAGCGGGGCGAGGCGTACGACCCGCGCATCCGCACCCGCATCGAGCGCGGCAGCCGGCAGAGCGCGGCGGATTATCTCGATGTGCTGGCCGCCCGCGCACGGGTGATCGCGGCGATGAACCGGGCGAGCGCGCCGTATGACGCGCTGGTGATGCCCACGGTGCCGCTCTTGCCGCCGCGCATCGACGATCTGGCCGACGATGCGGCCTATCTACGCGTCAATGGCCTGCTGCTGCGCAACACCGCGATCGCCAATTTCCTCG
>DAHXNW010000270.1 GCA_027365195.1 Acetobacteraceae bacterium | reverse complement strand
GTGATCGCGCCATGCCGCGCCAGCGCCCGCTGCGCGCGAAACAGCGCCGATTGCCGCTGCCCGATGCGCTCAACCATGCGCGTCTCGGCGCCGAAGGCGCGGATTTCGCGCAGGCCGCTCACCGCATCGAGGGCGGCGATGCGCAAGCCCGCCGTCGCCTCGGCGAGCCGCCCACCGCCGGCCATCGCACCGCGCGCGGACAGCCACGGCAACAGCAGCCCAGCGAGCAGGAACAGTGCGACCTCGATCGCCGCGAGCCAGGGTGTGCTGCGGCCGAACCACCACAGCAGCACCGGCAGCAACAAAACGACCGCCGCGAGCGGCACCAGGATGCGCAGATAGAGTCCGTCCAGCGCCTCGACGTCGTTGACCAGGCGGGAGAGCATGTCGCCGCCACGGCGAAAGCCGAGGCCGCCGGCGGCACGCGCGGCGAGGCCACGAAAGAACCACACCCTGAGATCGGCGAGCGCGCGAAACGTCGCATCATGCGTCAGCAACCGCTCGCCATAGCGCAACACGACGCGCGCGACCCCGATCAGACGCAGCAGCAGCCCGGCCACGAGACCGCCGGCGAGCACCGCCATGGCGACCGTCCGCCCGGCAGTCGCCATCAACGCGACGGCCGCGGCGACGGCGGCGAGCGAGACCAGCAGACCGAGGCCGAGACTGCGCCAGCGGCCGCGCCAGAGGGCGAGGATACGCAGCAATGCCGCCATCACGCCGCCCCGCGCGCGCTGGCCGCCACCGGCGCGACGGCGCGCCCGTCGCGCAGATCGAGCCGTCGCCCGGCGAAGGCATGCACCGCCGCCGCGTGGCTCGCGATGATCACGGTGCGCCCGAGCGCCAGACGGCGCAGGCTGTCGAGCACTTCCGCCTCGGTCGCCGGGTCGAGATGCGCGGTCGGCTCGTCGAGCAGCAGTAATGGCGCGCCCTTGAGAAAAGCGCGCGCGATCGCCACCCGCTGTGCCTCGCCGCCGGAGAGGCCGAAGCCGCCCTCGCCGACCGGTGTGGCAAGCCCCTGCGGCAGGGCAGCGGCAAAATCCGCGACGCGCGCGAGGCGCGCCGCCTCGGCCACCTCGGCCTCGCTCGCCTCGGGGCGGGCGAAGCGGATGTTGTCGGCGAGCGTGCCGGCGAACAGCATCGGGTGCTGGCCGACCCAGCCGACCATGCGGGTGAGGGCCGCCGGCACGATGCTCGCGATATCGGCGCCGTTCAGCGTCACCCGGCCGGCGTCGGGGCGGACGAAGCCGAGCAGGATTTCGAGCACGCTCGACTTACCGGCACCGGATGGCCCGGCGAGGATCAGCGTCTCGCCGGCACGCAGGCGAAAGCTGAGGTCGTCGAGCGCGCGGCCACGCGCCGGATCCCAGGTCAGGCCGACGCCCTCGAAGGCAACGCTCAGCCCGCTCGCCTCCACCGTGCGGATCGGCAGGGCGGGCGTCGGCGCAGGGGCCGGCGGGAGGGCGAGCAGCGCCTCGGCCGCGCCGATCGCCTGCATGCGGTCCTGATAGGCGGCGGCGAAAGCGCGCAGCGGGGCGAAGAACTCCGGCACCAGCAGCAGCGAGAACAGCGCCGGCAGCACCAGCCGGCCGCCGGCCAAAGCGCGGCCGAAATGCAGGGCCAGTGCGACGATCGACGCCGCCATCGCCAGATCGAGCGCGGCCGAAGAGAGGAAGGCCATGCGCAGCACGCGCAGGGTGCGACGGCGCAACTCGTCCGCCGCCCGCGCCAGGGCGCGCGCCTCGTCCTCGGCGCGGCCATAGAGCACGATGGTGGCGATGCCGCGCACGCGGTCGAGAAACCGGGCCTGCAATCGCGCAAGCGCGACGAACTGCCGGCGCGCGGCGCGCGCGGCGCCGATGCCGGAGAGCGCCATCGCCAGCGGCACCAAGAGCCCGGCACCGAGCAGCACGCCGGCGCTGAACGGGTCGACCCAGACTGCGGCGAGCAGCACCAGCGCCGGCACTGCCAGCGCCAGCATCGAGGCCGGCAGCCAGCGGGCGAACAACCCCTCCAACGCCTCGATACGATCGACCAGCACGAGTCCGAGGGCACCGGAATGGCTTTGCCGCAGCAGCGCCGGCCCGGCGGCGAGCAGTCGCGTCAGCGCATCGTCGCGCAGCCGCGCGCGGGCAGCGGCACCAGCGCGCTGGGCCGCCTGCTCGCCGAGCACGCCGAGCGTGGCACGCAGGAGGGCGGCGAGCGCGAAAAAGACGAGGAACCAAGCGATCGGGCGCGGCCGGCCACCGAGGGCAATCGCGAGCAGGCTGCCGGCACACCACGCCTGACCGATGGCGAGCAGGGTGCCGAGCAATGCCAAACCCACCACCGGCGCGGCGGCGCGGCGGCCGCGCGCGGATTGCACTTTCAGCCAAGCCGCGGCGGCTTGCTTCTCCCCACTCATTTGACCCCGTACATTCAACCCCTCGGGTCTGCACATAATGTGCTTTGACACGATTGGACAGCGGCAAAATCGGGTGATGGATGCTTTGTAAAGCATCCTATGGTCCATGGACTGCGCCGCATCGGTCAGCTCGGGTCTGAACCGCTGGGATCAGGAGGCCCTCCATGGTGAGGCCTGCCACGAATCGTATTTTCAGCCGCGCCGGAAGATACCTCCGCGTTCACGCCATCGCCCTGCGGCGGGGAGGCGACGGCGGGCATCACCCGCGCATGACGGCGATCATTCCCATTGTCCGGTGCTCGCGCCGCGGCGGCGGCCAACACCGCTCGCCTTTTCGGGCAGCGCTCCGGGGCGGCCAAACAGCCAGCCTTGGCCATAGGTGATGCCGAGGCCGCGCAGGATCTCGGCCTCGGCTTCGCTCTCGATCCGCTCGGCGACCACCGCGCAGCCGGCGGCACGGGCGATTTCGGCTATCGCGGCGACGAAATCACGCTCCCGCCCCGGCTGCACGATGCCGGGAACATAGGAGCCGTCGAGCTTGACGTAATCCGCCGGTACCGCGCGCAGGATGCGCATATCGGCCGAGCCGGCGCCGAAATCATCGAGACAGAACGGAATTTCGAGCCCGCGCAGCGCCTCGGCCCCTGCACGCACCCCGTCGAGATCCTCGATCTCGGCGGTTTCGGTCATCTCGACGATGAGACGGCCTTTCGCAGCCCCCGCGAGGTGCGCGAGCAGACGGGCGCGAAATCCG
>DAHXNW010000345.1 GCA_027365195.1 Acetobacteraceae bacterium | reverse complement strand
GCCGACCTGGTCGGCGCGGTGCGTTTGCCCGAGGGCAGCCTGCGGGCCAGCGCGGGCACCGACGTGGTGATCGACGTGCTGGTGTTTCAGCGCCGGGAGCCCGGCCAGCCCCCGACCGGCGCGGCCGGCGCAGCCGGTGCGGCCTGGATCGACCTCGCTCCGGTTGCGGCCGCGGCCGATGATGATGAAGCCGAAGCCATCCAGGTGAACCGCTATTTCGCCGAGCATCCCGAAATGGTGCTCGGCGATCACGCGTGGCGGCGCGGCATCCATGGCGCGGCCCCGGCCTATACCTGCCGCCCGCGCCAGGACCGCACGCCCCTTGCGACCCTGCTGACCACGGCACTCGAGCGCTTGCCCGCCGGCATCTTCATCGCGTCGGCGACGCCCTTGGCGGACGGTGACGAGGAGGCCGGAGAGCGCGCCGGCAGCGCCGCCGACGGCGCCACGGCCAAGGAAGGCTCCTACCGCATCGGCGAGGACAACCGGCTGATGCAGGTCGTGGACGGCGTGACGCGGTCCGTCGCGATCAGGCAGGGCAGGGCCAGCGATGGCATCCTGGCGCGTGACGCGAGGATCATCCGCGCCCTGATCCCGATCCGTGACGCGGTGCGCGCGGTGCTCCGCGCCCAAGCCGCCGACCTGCCCTGGGCCGAGGCGCAAACCCAGCTGCGCATCGCCTACGGCAATTTCCTGCGCGGCTTCGGGCCGATCAACCACACCGTCGTCTCGGTCACCGCCGATCCCGAGACCGGCGAGGAGCGAGAGACCCATCGCCGGCCGAACCTCGCCCCGTTCGCCGATGACCCCGATTGCTGGCTGGTCGCCAGCATCGAGGATTACGACCTCGAAAGTGGCCTCGCGCGCATGGGGCCGATCTTCCGCGAGCGGGTGATCGCACCGCCAGCCATGCCGCTGATCGCGACCGCCGCCGACGCGCTCGCCGTCACCCTCAACGAGACCGGTCGCGTCGATATCGACCATCTGGCCGAGCTTCTGGACCGGGATTCGGAGTCCGCCCTCGCCCAGCTCGGCGAGGCCGTGTTCCGCGATCCGGAGACCGAGGCCTGGGAGACCGACGACGCTTATCTTTCGGGGGCGGTCCGCACCAAGCTGGCGCGCGCCGTGGCGGCGGCGGAACGCGACCCGCGCTATGCGCGCAACGTCGCCGCCCTGCGGCGGGTGCAGCCCGAGGACCTGCTTCCCTCGGACATCACCGCGCGGCTCGGCGCGCCGTGGATTCCGGTCGCCGATATCGAGGCATTCGCGGCCGAGGTGATGGGCACCGCGACGACGGTGCGCCACACCGTCGAAATCGCCTCCTGGTCCGTGGACGCCGCGCCATTCGCCTGGACCGCCGCCGGCACCTCCGAATGGGGCACCGCGCGGCGCAACGCCGGCTGGCTTTTGCAGGACTCCCTGAACAGCGCGACACCACAGATCTTCGATACCGTGGTCGAGGATGGGGTGGAAAAGCGCGTCCTCAACAGCGAGGCGACCGAGGCCGCCAAGGAGAAGCTCGCCAGGATCAAGGCCGCGTTCAGCGATTGGGTGTGGACCGATCCCGACCGCGCCGACCGGCTGGCGCGGCTCTACAACGATCGCTTCAACAACCTGGTGCCGCGCCGCTTCGATGGGCGGCACCTGACCCTGCCCGGCGCCAGCGGCATCATCCGGCTCTATGAGCATCAGAAGCGGGTGATCTGGCGCATCGTCGCCGCCGGCTCGACCTACATCGCCCACGCGGTCGGCGCTGGCAAATCCTACGCCATTGCCGGCGCCATCATGGAGCAGAAGCGCCTCGGCCTGATCGGCAAGGCCATGCTGGTCGTGCCGGGGCACTGCCTCGCGCAGGTGTCGCGCGAGTTCCTGCTGCTCTATCC
>DAHXNW010000256.1 GCA_027365195.1 Acetobacteraceae bacterium | reverse complement strand
AAACATAGCCTGAAGGTCAGGCGGAAATCAGCCGCATGGGATACCGCCTATCTCGAGGCTTTGCTCCGCCAATCAGCATGACAGACCTTCAAGCGATTGCCCTGGATTTGCCGCAGCGGCCCTTGCGCTCGACAGCGAAGTGATATCATCGCGCGATGACGTCGCGATCTGCGCTAACGCGGCTATCTTTTCCGGTGCTCGATAGGTAATCGCTCTCGCCACATACCCGCCCATCGAGAATCCAATGGCTATCGCTCGGTCATGCAACGCCGATACGGCGCGCTCGACGATGGCCTCAATCGATGTGTCAAGGGTTATATCAACATCGACAAGGCGACCAAACTCGTTCAGTCCATTACGAATATCGGTCCACAGGTCGCTATCGAGCATGAAGCCCGGGATAAGTAGAATTTCCAAGGATGATCCTTGAGGGTATTGGTGAGGACGGGGGCTGATCATAACCGGAAATTCAAACTGAGGCACTCCCAAACGAGCGCATGGCTTGGCAACCAGGACGTGGCGACGCTATCACCCTGTAATGGATGACGCTGCCCTCCTCTCCCTCGCCGCCGAACTCGCAACCAATGCAAGCGCGCCGATCATGCTGTAGCAGCCCTCTGCGCCCGCGCTAGCCGTCTGTCGGACTGCCAATTTGGTTCGCCTGCGTCGGACTGCGTTCATGGCCAGGTTCATTGCGTTCGATCTTCTTCCGCCCGACCCGAGGGGCTGGCTTCCCGAGGGCGAGCTGGCGCATTGCCTCATCGCCGCCTCTTGCCACCGACCACCAATCGGGATTGGAATGGGCTAGACTATGATATGTTCAAAGTGGGGCTGCACCGGCCCGCTCTGGCCGCATGGAATGGAGAAAGCGACCGCCCGATGCAGGAACCCGAAGGCAAGATCTCGCGCAATCTGCAGCCCGATCCGAGCGATTACGCAATGGATCTCGACGCCACTCTGCGCGCGGTGGTCGGGCTGCGCGCCGGTATCCCGGCCGATGCGTCCACCGCATCGAGCCTCGGCACCGAACGCGCCGGCAGCGGCGTGGTGATCCGCGACAACGGGCTAGTGCTCACCATGGGCTATCTGATCATGGAGGCCGAGAGCCTGTGGATCACCTCCGCCGATGGGGGCGCCATCCCCGGCCATGCGCTCGCCTATGAGCCGGAGAGCGGTTTCGGCCTGGTCCAGCCGCTCGGTCGGCTCGCCGCGCCGGCGCTCGACTGCGGCTCCGCCGCCGCGTTCAAAATCGGCGACTCGGCGATCCTCGCGGCCTATGGCGGACGGGCGCGGGCGATCGAGACACGGCTGATCGCCCGGCAGGAATTCGCCGGCTCATGGGAATACGTGCTCGACGATGCGCTGTTCACGGCACCCGCGCACCCGTTCTGGGGTGGGGCCGCGCTGATCGGCGCCGACGGCAGGCTGCTCGGGATCGCCTCGCTGATCCTGCAGCGCGGTGATGCCGCGGGGCGGCGGCTCGACATGAACATGGTGGTGCCGATCGACCGGCTGCTGCCCGTGCTCGACGATCTGCTGCGCTACGGCCATCTCAATCGCCCACCACGGCCCTGGCTCGGCCTCTATGCGGTCGAGACCGAAGAGGCATTGATAGTTGGCGAACTGGCCGCCGGCGGCCCGGCCGAGCGCGCGGGGTTGCAGCCCGGCGATCAGATCGTTGCCGTGGGGGATGAGCCGGTCGCCGATCTGGCGACGCTCTGGCGCCGGGTATGGGCCTCCGGCCCGGCGGGCGAAGCGCTGCGACTGGTCATCGAACGCGAGAGCCGGCAGTTGCATATCACCGTCATTACCGGCGATCGCCGGCGTTTTCTCAAGGCGGCGAGTTTTCATTAGAGCGTGATGTGAACAAATTGATGTGAACAAACACGCGATCGCTGCTTGCAAAATCACATCGTCACGCTGGAATGAGCATGCTCGGCGTCGTCGCTACGGCTGGCCTTGCAACTGCTTCTCCGCCATCTGCCGCCAGGGCGCATCCGCCGGGGCTGTGGCGAGGGCCTTGCGGAACAGGCCGGCGGCCTCTGGCGACATGTGGCCTTGCGCGAGTGTCATCGCCTCGGCCGTCATCGCCGCGAGCGTCGGGTCGAACTGCACGGCGAGCGCGCTCTGCCACGCGGCGGCGGCGGCGGCCATGTCGCCACGCTCGGCCTCCGCCCGGCCGAGCAGCATGAAACCGCGCCGCGCCTCGGGTGAGGCCGGGTCGAGGGTGGCGATCTTCTGGCGCAATTCGCCGATCACCTGCGCCGCATCCCGCGCCTGCCGGTCGGCATCGGCGAGGCGTGGCGCCAGGGGGGCGGCAGGCATGCCGGGTACGCCGCCGGGCAGATAGAGCGCGAGCGCGGCGAGCGGCAGCAAAACGGCGGCGGCGATCAGCGGCGCGCGCGCGGAAGGGGTATCGCCGGCGGCATCGGGTGTTGCGGCGACGGCGAGCAGGCGGCGCTGCACTTCCAGCACCGCGCTCGCGTGCTCGCTGGCCAGCAGTCTGCCCTCGGCGAGATCGCGGTCGAGTTCGGCGAGTTGCGCGCGGTGCAAGGCAAGCGCCGCCTCCCGCCGGCCTCGGCTGCTGTTCGCGGCACGCAGGGTCCAGAGCAGCGGCGCGAGGGCGGCGAGCGACAGCGCCAGGGCGGCCAGAGCGAGGGCGAGCATCAGCGCAGCAGATCCGCCAGCGCCTTGCGCTCGGCCGGCGAAAGCGGTGGCGCAGCCGCCGGCTTGCGGCGCAGCGCCAGCCCGGCGGCCCCGCCGCCGATCAGCAGCGCGAGCAGCGGCGAGAACCACAGCACCCAGGTGAGCGGGCGCAGCGGCGGGCGGAGCCGCACGAAATCGCCATAGCGCGCCACCATCCAGGCGATCACCTGCTTATTGCTGTCGCCAGCCTGCACGCGGGTGCGGATGATGCGGCGCAGATCGCGCGCCAGATCGGCATCCGAATCCTCCACGCTCTCGTTCTGACACACCAGGCAGCGCAGTTGTTGCCCCACCGCCTCGGCGCGCAGTTCCTGCGCCCGGTCGGGCAGCATCTCGGCGGGATCGCTCACCGCGCGGGCCGGCCCGGCGAGCGCGAGGGCAAACAGCAAAGCGAGCCATAGCGGTTTCATGCGTAGCGGCGCAGCAGCGGTTGCAGCGTCTCGGTGATGGTCTCCGGCATGATCGGCCCGGCCTGATGCCAGCGGATGATGCCGGTGCGATCGACCAGAAACGTCTCCGGCACGCCATACACACCCCAATCGATGGCAACCCGCCCCGGCTCGTCGCGCGCGAGGCGGGCATAGGGATTGCCATTCCGGCTTAGCAGCCCGGCGGCGGCGGCGCTGCTGTCCTTATAGGCGATCCCCCAGATCTGCGCCCCGCCGCGTTGCAGTGCGATCAGTTGCGGATGCTCCATTTCGCAGGGCACGCACCAGGAGGCGAAGAAATTCACCAGCACCGGACCGCCGGCGGCGCGCAGCGCGGCGCTGTCGAAGCCGGTGGTGGCCGGTGGCTGCGCCGGCAGGGAGAAATCGGGCACCGGCGCGCCGAGCAGCGGATTGGCGAGGGTGTGCGGGTCGTACGCGCCGCGCTTCATGCGATCCAGCACCACGAGGAAGCCGGCTCCGGCGGCACTCGCGAGCGCGAGCGGCGCCAGCAGCAGCAGGCGGCGGCGGGCGAGATTCTCGCCGCTCATGCCGGCTTCAACCCGGCCGCCGGCGCGCGCCGAGGCGCGCCCACCCGCAGCCTGCGATCGGAGAGCGAAACGCCGCCGCCGAGTGCCATCACCAGCCCGCCGAGCCAGATCCACGGCGCCAGCGGATTGACATGCAACCGCAGCACCGCCGCCCCGTCCCGCTCCTCGCCGAGCACGGCGTAGAGGTCGAACAGCAGATTGGTATGGATCGCGGTATCCGTGGTGCTCTGTTGCTGGAGCGGGTAGGAGCGACGCGAAGGGGTCATCGTCACCACCGGCCGGCCATCGCGGCTGACCAGAATGGTGGCCACCCGCGCGACGTAATTCGGCCCCTGCGCATCGTGGATATCGGTCAATGTCCAGCGATAGCCGGCAAGCTCGGTGCTCTGGCCGGGATGCAGGGCGACGATGGTATGCACGGCGAGTGACATGCCGGCGATGCCGGCAATGGTCACGCCCATGCCGGCATGGGCGATGGCGCTGCCGAACACCGCGCGCGGCAGGCTGCGGGCGCGGACGAGGCTGTCGGCGAGGGGGATGCGAAACAGCCGCACGCGCTCGATGATCTCCGCCGCAGCACCGAAGACGAGCCAGGCCGCGGCGGCGAAGGCGAGCGCGGGCAACAGCCGTGCGTGCAGGCTGCTGATCAGCCCCACCGCCAGCGCCGCCAGCGCCGCCCACCACAGCCGCAGCAGCGCCGGGCCGAGCACCGCGCGCTTCCACGACAGCACCGGGCCCACCGACATCGCGGCGAACAGCGGCAGCGCGAGCGGCAGCACCGTCGCGTTGAAGAACGGCGCGCCGACGCTGATCTTCGCCCCGGCCAGCAATTCGGCGAACAGCGGATAGGTGGTGCCGGTGAACACCACGGCGGCGATCGAGCAGAGCAGGATGTTGTTGAGCACCAGCGCGCCCTCACGCGAGAGCGGCGCGAACAGCCCGGTCGCCGTCATCACCGGCGCGCGGAGCGCGAACAACAGCAGCGCGCTGCCGATCACCAGGGCGAGCAGAGCGAGGATGAACACGCCGCGCGCCGGATCGTTGGCGAAGGAATGCACGCTGTTGAGAATGCCCGAGCGCACCATGAAGGTGCCGGAGAGGCTGAGCGAGAAGGTGGCGATCGCCAGCAGCACGGTCCATAGCTTCAGCGCCTCGCGCTTTTCCACCACGATCGCCGAGTGCAGCAGGGCGGTGCCGGTGAGCCAGGGCAGCAGCGAGGCGTTCTCCGTCGGATCCCAGAACCAATAGCCGCCCCAGCCGAGATCGTAATACGCCCACCAAGAGCCGAGCGCGATGCCGCCGGTGAGGAAGCACCAGGAGGCGAGCGTCCACGGCCGCACCCAGCGGCCCCAGGCGGCATCGATCCGCCCCTCCAACAGGGCCGCGACGGCAAAGGCGAAGGGGATCGCGAAGCCGACATAGCCGGCGTAGAGAATCGGTGGATGGATGGCGAGGCCGGGGTCTTCGAGCAGCGGATTCATCCCCTGGCCTTCCATCGGCGGCGGCCAGACGCGCAGGAACGGGTTGCTCTCGGTCAGCGCGAACAGCACGAAACCCGCCGAGGTGGCGCCGAGCACGCCGATCACCCGCGCGCGCAGTGCCGAGGGCAGCCCGCCGCCGAACGCCGCCACCGCGCCGCCGCAGAGCGAGAGGATCAGACACCAGAGCAGGATCGAGCCTTCATGATTGCCCCAGGTGCCGGTGATCTTGAACAGCAGCGGCTTTAAGCTCTGGCTGTTCTGCACCACGTTCAGCACCGAGAAATCGGAGACGACGTTGCTCCATATCAGGGCGGCGAAGGCGGTCGCGAGCGCCAGCAACTGGCCGAGTGCCAGCGCCGGGGCGGCGGCCATCAGCCGTGCATCGCCGCGCGCGGCACCCCAGAGCGGCAGCACCGCCTGCGCGGTCGCGAACACCACCGCGAGAGCGAGGGCGAAATGGCCGAGTTCGGGGATCATCCGCCTGCCTTTCCGGTCTGCCCGGTCTGTTTGGTGTCCAGTTGCCTGGCGTTCAGCGTATTCCACGTCGAGGCTGGCGGCGGTGGGCCGGCGGCGGGGTTCCACAGCCCGTTGCGCTTCAGCGCCTCCGCCACGTCCTTCGGCATGTAGGTCTCGTCATGCTTGGCGAGCACTTCCGAGGCGCGGAAACTGCCGTCCGGCTGCACTTCGCCGAGGGTGACGACGCCCTGCCCCTCGCGGAACAGATCGGGCAGGATGCCGACGTAGGTGACGGGAATGCTCGCCTTGCCGTCGGTCACGCGAAAGCTCACCGCCGGCTCGCGGCCGATCAGCGTCTTTTGCACGCTGCCGGCCTGCACCAGCCCACCGAGGCGGAAGACGCGCCCGGGGGTCGGCGTGCGCTGCGCCAGATCGGCCGGCAGCACGAACAACTCCATCCCCGGGCTGAGGGCGAGCAGGCTGAGCGTCGCCGCGACGCCTAGGCTCAGCCCGCAGGCCAGCACGATCCACAGCCGCCGCCGCTTGCGTGTCATTGCCGCCGTCCCTCCCTGCGTTCGGTATCGAGTGCGGCGAGCCGCATCCGCGCACGCGCGAGCCGCCGCGTGGCGGCGATGCCGAGGCCCGCCGGCAGCAGGGTGGCGAGCGCATAGGCGGCGGCGATGAAGGGCCAATGGATCATGCCGCCAGCTCCGCGCGCGCCATCAGCAGGGCGCGGATGCGCCGCTCCATCACCGCCGCCCGAGTGCGCGCGAGCACGAGCGCCACGAACACCAGCGTGTAGCCAAGTGCTGCGATCAGCAGCGGCCAGAGCATGGCGAGCGACATGGTTGGCGCGCCGAACAGCGAGATGGTGGCCGGCTGATGCAGTGTGTTCCACCAGTTCACGCTGAACTTGATGATCGGCAGATTGACCACGCCGACCAGCGCGAGGATGGCGCCGGCGCGATAGCCGCGCTGTGGATCGTCGAAGGCATGCACCAGGGCGATATGGCCGAGATAGAGAAAAAACAGCACCAGCACGGAGGTGAGCCGCGCATCCCACACCCACCAGGTACCCCAGGTCGGCCGCCCCCACAGACTGCCGGAGGCGAGGCAGATGGCGGTGAACACTGCCCCCACCGGGCTGATCTCGGCGGCCGCCAGATCGGCCAGCGGATGGCGCCAGACCAGCGAGAGCAGCGCGCAGAGGGCGAGCATCGCATAGCCCGCCGAGGCGAGCCATGCCGCCGGCACGTGCACATAGATGATCCGCACCGTCTCGCCCTGCTGCCAGTCGGCCGGGGCGAACGCGAGCCCCCAGATCAGCCCCGCCACCGTCAGCCCGATGCCGGGGATGGCGACCCACGGCAACACCGCGCCCGACAGGCGCAGGAAGCGCCCGGGATTGGCGAAGCGGTGCAGGGTGAAGCCGGAATTGCGGCGGCTCGCCGGCACCAGGGAGTCCGCTGGGGTCATCGCTCAGCTTCATATATCACTTGCGCCAAGGTTTGAAGCGGCCGCGGCTTACCGTATTGTCATCCCGATCGGTTTCCACCAGGAGTTTGTTTGAAAATAAGTGCTGCACCTGCCCGCACTTATTCCCGAGTGTAACCAAAACCAGGAGTGTCCGATGCTGTTTGCCATCCATTGCACCGACAAACCAGCGAGCCTCGCGCTACGCATGGCGACCCGCCCGGCGCATCTGGAGTATCTGCGCGGGCTGGGCGCGCCGCTGGTGCATGGCGGCCCGCTGCTCGATCCCGAGGGGAAGCCCTGCGGTAGCCTGCTGTTGTTCGAGGCCGCCGACCGCGCCGCCGCCGAGGCTTTCGCCGCCGGCGATCCCTATGCCAAGGCCGGGCTGTTCGAGAGCTGCGTCATCCGTCCGCTGCGCACCGTGTTCCGCGACGGGGTATTGGTGGAGTGAGCCGCCACTGGCTGCTGAAATCCGAGCCGGAGGCGTTTTCCTGGACCGAGCAGCAGGCGCGTGGCGTGGAGCCCTGGACCGGCGTGCGCAACCATCTGGCGAAGCAGCATCTGCGCGCCATGCGGCTCGGCGATCTGGCGTTCTTCTACCACTCCAACACCGGCCGCGAGATCGTCGGCATCGTCGAGGTGGTGCGCGAAGCCTATCCGGACCCGACCGCCGAATCGGGTGACTGGGTGTGCGTCGATGTGCGCGCGCGCCAAACCCTGCCCCGGCCGGTGACGCTGGCGGCGATCAAGGCCGATCCGGCGCTCGCCGGCATGGCCCTGCTGCGCCAGTCGCGCCTGTCGGTCTCCCCGGTGACGGCGGCGGAATGGGCGCATCTCTGTGCGCTCGGTGGGCTGCCATAATGCCCGAAAGCGCGCCATCCGGCGATGGCGGGGTGCTCAGCATCGATCTCGCCGCGATCGTGCGAAACTACCGTCTGCTCGCGGCGCGCGCGGCGCCGGCGGTCTGCGCGGCGGTGGTGAAGGCGAACGCCTATGGCCTCGGCATGGCGTTCGTGGCGCCGGCGCTCGCCGCCGCCGGATGCGAACACTTCTTCGTCGCCCATCTCGCCGAGGGCATCGCCTTGCGCCGCGTGCTCGGGCCGGGGCCGGTGATTTATGTGCTGCACGGGCCGCCGCCGGGCGAGGAGGCGGCCTTGCCGGCGCATGATCTCTGCCCGGTGCTGAACAGCGCGGCGCAGATCGCTGGCTGGCGGGCGCTCACCCTGGCGCGCGGAGGCGTGTTGCCGGCGGCGGTGCAGGTCGATACCGGCATGCACCGGCTCGGCCTGCCGCCGGCGGAACTGAGTGCGCTCGACGACCTCGCCCCCCGGCTGCTGATGAGCCATCTGGCCTGCGCCGATACGCCGGCGCATCCGGCGAATGCGCGGCAACGCGCCGCTTTTGCCGCTTGCCGCGCGCGATTGCCCGGCGTGCCGGCGAGTTTGGCCGCCTCGTCCGGGATTTTCCTCGGGCCGGAGTTTCATCTCGATCTGGTGCGTCCCGGCGCCGCGCTCTTCGGCATCGCGCCTGGCCCGGGCGCCAATCCGCTGCACCCGGTGGTGCGGCTGTCGGCACCGGTGATCCAGTGCCGCGCGGTCGCCCCCGGCGACGCGGTGGGGTATGGGCAAACCTGGCAGGCGGCGGCACCGGGGCGCATCGCGACCATTGCCATCGGCTATGCCGACGGGCTGCCGCGCAGCCTCGGCAATCGGGGCTGCGCGTGGTTCGGCGCGACGCGGCTGCCGCTGGTCGGGCGGGTGTCGATGGACAGCATCACGCTGGATGTGAGCGCGCTACCGCCCGAAGCCTTGGCGCAAGGCGCGATGGTCGATCTGCTCGGGCCGCATGGCGGGGTGGACGCGCTCGCCGCCGCCGCCGGCACCATCGGCTATGAACTGCTCTGCACCCTCGGGCCGAGGCTGCGACGGGTTTATGTCGGGGGGTGAAGGAGCAGGCGTGAAAATCATCGTCCTCGGGGCCGGCGTCGTCGGCACCACCACGGCCTATTACCTCGCCCGCGCCGGTCATCAGGTGGACGTGATCGACCGCCAGCCGGCCGCCGGCATGGAGACCAGCTTCGCCAACGCCGGGCAGGTCTCGCCCGGCTATTCCGCACCCTGGGCGGGGCCGGGCATTCCGCTGAAGGCGATGAAATGGATGCTGATGACGCATCGCCCGCTGGTGATCCGCCCGCTGCTCGACCCGTTCATGTGGCGCTGGATGGCGCTGATGCTGCGCAACTGCTCCGAGGCGGCCTATCAGGTGAACAAGTCGCGCATGGTGCGGCTCGCCGAATATGCGCGCGATTGCCTGCGCGCGCTGCGCGAGGAGACCGGCATCGCCTATGACGCGCGCCAGCGCGGCACGCTGCAATTGTTCCGCACGCAGAAGCAGCTCGACCATGTGCCCGAGGATACGCGCGTGCTCGACGCGGGCGGCGTCGCCTACGAGGTGCTCGACCGCGCCGGCTGCATCGCTGCCGAGCCGGCGCTCGCGCGCAGTGCGGGCAAATTCCTCGGCGGCCTGCGTCTGCCGGGCGATGAGACCGGCGATGCGCACCAGTTCACCCAGCGGCTCGCCGCCATCGCGGCCGGCATGGGGGTGGTGTTCCATTACGGCGCGACCATCGAGCGGCTGCTCGCCGAGGGCGGCCGGGTGAGCGGTGTGCAGGCTGGCGGCATCGCCCACACGGCGGATCGGGTGGTGGTGGCGATGGGCAGCTTTTCGCGCCGATTGCTCGCCCCGCTCGGCATCGATCTGCCGGTCTATCCGGTGAAGGGCTATTCGCTTACCGTGCCGATCGCCGATCCCGCCGGTGCGCCGGTCTCCACGGTGATGGACGAGACCTATAAGGTCGCGATCACCCGGCTCGGCGAGCGGATGCGCATCGGCGGCACCGCCGAACTCGCCGGTTTCAGCGCAGTGCTCTCCGAGCCACGCCGCGCCACGCTCGCCTTCTCCGCCCATGATCTGTTCCCCGACGGCTGCGACCTCGCCAAGGCACAATTCTGGACCGGGCTGCGGCCGATGACGCCGGATGGCACGCCGCTGATCGGTGCGACGCCGATCGAAGGGCTGTTCCTCAACACCGGCCATGGCACGCTCGGCTGGACGATGTCGTGCGGCTCCGGCCGGCTGCTCGCCGATCTGATCAGCGGGCGCGCGCCGGATATCGCCTATGAGGATTTCGCCATCGGGCGCTACGCGCGCCTCGTGTAGTCTGCGCGTCGGTAGTGTCGCCGTTTGAGACAGTCTGGATAGCCTAACCGGAAGAATCAAGCTGCTCAAGAAGATCCCAGCGGTTCTCGTATTGCTCTACAGCCTTCAATGGCATGAACGCGTTTTTCAGCCATCTGGGCGGAAGGTGAATGTAATCAGCTAGATCGCGATTGAACGTGACAAAATATCGAACTGCCTTTAATGCCCGTTCGTCGCCGAGCAAGACGTAAATCGTAACCCCGTTCATATCTCCTTTGAAGTCCGCCACCTTCACGTACCAAGGCACACTTCGTACCGTCTTGATCTGTACTTTGTGCAGTGCCTCCTCGTCTTGTCGACCGACCAAGAGATCATAGCTCGCGGTATTGCGGTCAGCGAGTTGGGCATCGAAGCCTCGCCTTAGCAGTTCGCCCATTACAAAATATTCCCCCGCGTTGCCGGACGGAATTCCAGACTTACGCTTCTTGCGCAATTTATCAGCCTACTCAGCTCCAGACATGAAGGTTCTCTATCACGCTGAGGCGGAATAATTCAAACTGAGACACTACCTGCGCAAACCGTTGCTTGACCATAAAATGATATGTTATATCATTCTAGCCGTCGGCAACCATCCTTCTGGAGATGAACATGCGCGTCTTTCCCCTCCTCGTCGCCTTGGCCGCCTGCACCGCTGCCGCTTCGCAGGCGTGGGCGGGGGCGCCGGTCAGCATCGTCGCGGCCGAGAATTTTTATGGCGACATCGCACAGCAGATCGGCGGCGCCGAGGTGCAGGTGGACAGCATCCTGAGCAATCCCAACCAGGATCCGCATCTGTTCGAGGCCAGCCCCGCCGTCGCGCGGGCAATCT
>DAHXNW010000343.1 GCA_027365195.1 Acetobacteraceae bacterium | reverse complement strand
CGCGCCGCCGCCCGCCACGATGTATAGGGAAGCCGATGGGCAAACCCCCGCTCCAACCCCCATTGCGTCGTGGCTGGACCACCGGCGCCTGCGCCGCCGCAGCGGCGAAGGCGGCCTATGCCGGGCTGCTCACCGGCAGTTTCCCCGATCCGGTCGGCATCACCCTGCCGCGCGGCGAGCGCCCGGCTTTCGCCCTCGCCGAGCATCGCCGCGATGGCGGCAGCGCCAGTGCTGCGGTGGTGAAGGATGCCGGGGACGATCCAGACGTGACGCATGGCGCGCTGATCCGCGCGACCGTCCGCCGCGCGCCGCCGGGCAGCGGGTTGATCTTCCGCGCCGGCGAGGGGGTGGGCACCGTCACCCGCGCCGGCCTGCCGCTGCCGCCCGGCGAGCCGGCGATCAATCCCGCACCGCGCGCGATGATCCGTGCCGCACTGGCGGAGATCGCGCCGGTTGGCGATCTGGAGGTGGAAATCGCCATCCCCGGCGGTGCGGCCATCGCCACGCGCACGCTGAATGCGCGCCTCGGCATTCTCGGCGGGCTGTCGATCCTCGGCACCACCGGCATCGTGGTGCCGTATTCCTGCGCCGCCTGGATCGATTCCATCCATCGCGGCATCGACGTCGCCCGCGCCGCCGGCCTTTCTCACATCGCCGCCGCCACCGGTCGGGTGTCGGAGGCGGCGGTGCAGGGCCATTACGCCCTGCCCGAGGTCGCGCTGATCGAGATGGGCGATTTCGTCGGCGGGCTGCTGAAATACCTGCGCCGCCATCCCGTGGCACGGCTCAGCCTCGCCGGCGGGGTGGCGAAAATGGCCAAGCTGGCGCAGGGCCGGCTCGATCTGCACAGCGCGCGCGGCGCCGTCGATCTCGCCGCCCTCGCGGCGCTGGCCGAGGCAGAGGGCATCGATGCCGCCGCGATCGCGACCGCAACCACGGCGGCCGAGGCCTTCGCGCGCGCGCCGGCGCTCGCTGTCCCGGTCGCGCGCGCCGCCTGGGAGGTCGCCGCCGGCGTGCTGGCGGGCAGTGGGATCGCGCTCGAGGTGCTGCTGTTCGACCGCGACGGCACCCTGCTGGCCAGCAGCGGCTCTGCCCCGGTCGGTCATGGCGGCATGCCGCGAAAGCGGCGGACGTAATCCGCGCTGTAGAGCGCGCTCTCGGCGAACCCCTCGGCACCCAGCGCCGGGCCGACCAGAATCAGCGCCGAGCGGGCGATGCCCTCGGCGGCCTGCTCCAATGTGGCGAGTGTCGCGCGCGTGATCCGTTCATCCGGCCAGCTCGCCCGCAGCACCACGGCGACCGGACATTCGGGCCCATAGAACGGTTCCAGGGCCGCGACGATGCGCGCACTCTGGCCGATCGCCAGATGGATCGCGAGCGTCGCCCCGGTGGCGGCGAAGGCGGCGAGCGTCTCGCCCGGCGGCATCGCCGAGGCACGCCCCGGCATGCGCGTGAGCACCACTGACTGCGCCACCCCCGGCAAGGTCAGTTCGACCCCGAGGCTGGCGGCGGCGGCGGCGAAAGCCGGCACGCCAGGGGTGAGGGTGTAGGCGATGCCGCGCCCGCGCAGCCGGCGCAACTGTTCGCCGAGCGCCGAATAGAGTGACAGATCGCCCGAATGCAGCCGCGCCACATCCTGCCCGGCGGCCTCGGCGGCGATGAATTCCGCCTCGATCGCATCGAGGCTGAGCGGCGCGGTGTCCACCGCGCGCACGCCGGGCGGGCAATGCGCGAGCAAAGCCGGGGCGACGGTCGAGCCGGCATAGAGACAGATCGGGCAGCGCGCCAGCAGATCGCGCCCGCGCAGCGTGATCAAATCCGCCGCCCCCGGCCCGGCGCCGATGAAATGGATGGTCATGATGCGACCGCGATGGCGCAAGTGGCTTGGGGGTTGGCGATGCGCGGCAGAATGAGCTTGGCACCCAAGCCCGCCGCTGCCAGCGCCGCGCCCTCGGCGACCGAAGCGACGCCGATCCTGCGCAGCGCCGCCGCCGAGCGGGTCGGGCAGCGCGGCTGCACCGCGCGCAATGCCGGCGCGGCGATGGCGAGCACCGGCAGGGCGAGCGATGCGGTGAGCACGCGCAGGGCTGCGGCCTTTTCCGCCGGCGTCGCCAGCGCCGTCGCGCGCACCCCGGCCCGTCGCTCGGCTTGCGCGATGAGGGAGAGCAGCGCGGCCGGCGGACAGTCGCGCCGAAACCCCACGCCGGCGATGATGATACCAGGGGCCGTTGATCTTGACTCTTCCAAGATCAAAGGCCCCTGGTATGCGCGCCGGGTTGGCCGGCGGCGGCGCGCGAGACAGAGATAATACCCTCAATCATACGGCTTCACCGCGAGAAACTGCGTGAGCGGCATCGCCGGCCGCCAGCCGTGCAGCCCGCCGACCGGCTCCAGCCGCTGCACCGCGATGCGGGTGAGCGTGGCGCCGAGCGGGGCGCGCGCGGCGAGCAGCACCGCCTCGGTCTCCACCGTCACCGCATGCGCGACCAGCCGCCCGCCCGGCGCCAGCGCCGCCCAGGAAGCCGCCAGTACCGCCGGATCATGCCCGCCGCCGCCGATGAACACCGCATCGGGCGGCGGGAGGTCGGCGAGCGCCGCCGGTGCGTGCCCGACGCTGATGCGCGCCTGCACCGCCCCCAGAGCCTCGGCATTGGCGGCGGCCCGCGCCGCGCGATCCGCCCGCGCCTCGATGCCGAAGGCGCGATTCGCCGGATGGCGCAGCGCCCATTCGATCGCCACCGACCCTGCGCCGCAGCCGATATCCCACAGCACCTCGCCGCGTCGTGGCGCCAGGGCGGCGAGCGCCAGCGCCCGCGCCTCCTGCCGGCTGAACTGCCCGTCATGCGCGAAGAAGCCATCCGCGAGGCCGCTGGCGAGCGGCATCACCGCCGCCCGTGGGCCGCTCGCGACCTCGATCGCCAGCAGATTGAGCGGGTCGATATCGTCCGGCAGCGGCGCCTCGGCGGCGAGCACCCGATGCCGCGCGCGCGGGCCGCCGAGCGCTTCGAGCAGATGCAGCCGCGAGCCGCCGAAGCCGTGCCGGCACAGCAGCGCCGCCGCCGCCGCCGGCGTGTGTTGGTCGGCCGAGAGCAGCACGATGCGCGCCCCCGGCTGCAACAGCGGCCGCAGCGCCGCGAGCGGCCGGCCGCAGGCCGAGAGCACGGCGACCTCGGCGAGCGGCCAGCCGAGCCGGGCGCAGGCGAGCGAGACCGCAGAGGGCTGCGGCAGGCAGAGAATGTCTTCGCCTGGCAACAGCGCGGCGAGCGCGGCGCCGACCCCGTAGTGATAGGGGTCGCCCGAGGCCAGCACCACCACCGGCTCGCCGCGCCGGGCCAGAATCGCCGGATAGGCGGCATCCATCGGGCGCGGCCAGGCCAGGGTCTCGCCGGTGATCAGCGGAGCGGCGAGCGCCAGATGCCGCGCACCGCCCACCACCAGCCGCGCCGATGCCAGACGTTGGCGTGCGATGGCACCCAGCCCCTCGACACCGTCCTCGTTGATGCCGAGGATGGCGAGCCATGCGCTCATCGCTCGACATCCTGATTTTGGGCGGCAGCACGGAAGCCTCGGCGCTGGCGCGCGCGCTTGCCGGTGACGCACGCTTCGCCGCCACGCTCTCGCTCGCCGGGCGCACGAGCGCGCCGGCCACCCCGCCGGTTGCGCTGCGTCTCGGCGGTTTCGGCGGCGTGGCGGGGCTGGTGGATCATCTGCGCGCCACCGGCATCGCCGCTCTGGTGGACGCGACCCACCCCTTCGCCGCGCGGATGCGCGCCCATGCGGCAGAGGCGGCCGAGCAGGCGCGCGTGCCGCGCCTCGCCATCCTGCGCCCGCCGTGGCGTGCGGAGTTGGGCGACCGCTGGACGCACCTCGCCGATTCCACCGCCCTGGCTGGCGCCCTGGCCGGCCCGCCGCGCCGGGTGTTCCTCGCCATCGGCCAGCAGGAAGCGGCGCGTGCCGCTTTGCCGCCCGGGCATTTCTATCTGATCCGCAGCATCGAGCCGCCCGATCCGGCGCTGCTGCCGCCGGGCGCGCGCAGCCTGCTGGGGCGCGGCCCGTTCGCGCTGGCCGATGAGATCGACCTGCTGCGGTCGCACCGCATCGATACGCTGGTGGCGAAGAATTCCGGTGGGGCGGCGACCGCCGCCAAGCTCGAAGCGGCGCGGCTGCTCGGCATCGAGGTGCTGCTGATCGCGCGTCCGCCCGCGCCGCCGCCGCCGCTGGTGGCGGATGCCGAGGCGGCGCTCGCCTGGCTCGCGCGGCTTCATGCGGAGCGCTCGGCGCGCGGGGTGTAGAGCCAGGCGCCCGCCGCATGGTCGAGCCGCCGGGTTGCCGCCGAGCCGATCATCACCAGCGTGCGCATGTCGGCGCGCGCCGGGTCGGCCTCCGCGAGGGTGGTGAGATCGAGCCGCTGCTCTGGCCGGCTGATCGCGCTGGCGAAGGCGACCGGCACCGCGCCCGGCAGGATGTCGCGCAGCAGGGCGAGGGCGGCGGGAAACTGCTCGCGCCGCGCGCGCGATGCCGGATTGTAGAGCACGATGACGAAGCCCGCCGCCGCGGCGGCGGCGAGCCGGCGGGCGATGCTGTCCCAGGGTTTCAGCCGGTCGGAGAGCGAGATCACGCAGAAATCATGGCCGAGCGGCGCGCCGATCGCGGCGGCGGCGGCGAGCAGCGCCGAGACGCCGGGGATTATTTCGACATCGAGCGTGCGCCAGCCGGCCTCGCCCTGTTCGATCGCCTCGAACACCGCGCTCGCCATGCCGAACACCCCGGCATCGCCGCCCGAGACCAGCGCCACGCGGCCGCCGGCGGCGGCGCGGGCGAGAGAGGCGCGGGCGCGCGCCAATTCGTCGCCATTGTCGCTGGCGTGCCGGCGCTGGCCCGCGCGCGCCGGCACGCGGTCGAGATAGGCGTGATAGCCGGCAATGTCGCTCGCCGCCGCCAGCGCCGCCGCCGCGCGCGGCGCCAGCAGATCCTCCGCCCCCGGCCCGAGGCCGATCACCCGCAGCCATCCCCTCATGACCGGCCCCACGCCCCAGGCAGCAGAATGAGCGAGAAATACGGCGCCGGCGCGCCCGTGAACGCGGCGAGCCGCAGGCAGCGCTCGCCCGCCATGCTGGCGCGCTCGACATAGACCGCCTCGTCGAGCCGGTCGGCGGCGGTGAGTGCGGCGCGGATTTTCGCCAGATTGCGGCCGATCTTCATGATCACCACCGCCTCCGCCGCGCGGAGCCGCGCGGTCAGCACCGCCTCGGGCAAGGTGCCGGGGAGCACCGCGAGCGCCTCGTTCCCCTGCGTCATCGGCAGGCCCGCGAGCGACCAGGCGGCACTCATGCCGCTCACGCCGGGGATGACGGTGGCGGGAAAATCACGCGCAAGCCTCGCGTGCAGATGCATGTAGGAGCCGTAGAACAGCGGATCGCCCTCGCACAGCAGCGCCACATCCACCCCGTCGCGCAGCCGGTCGGCGAGGGTCGCGGCGGCGGCATCGTAAAACGCCGCCATCGCCGCACGGTAGCGCGGGTCATCGGCGGCCATCTCGGTGGTGTAGGGATATTCCAGCCGGATCTCCGCCGCCCCTGGGGCGATCGCGGCATCGGCGGCGCGGCGGGCGTGGCCGGGGCGGCCGCGTTTGGCGAAATAGGCCACCACCCCGGCGGCGGCAATGACCCGCGCCGCCTTCAACGTCAGCAACTCCGGATCGCCCGGCCCGACGCCGACGCCGAACAGCCGGCCGGCGCGCGTCTCCATGCCGTTCATTCCGCCTCGCTCGCGAGCGCGTTGCAGGCGGCGGCGGCCATCGCGCTGCCGCCGCGCCGGCCGCGCACGATCGCCCAGGGTACGAGGCGCTGCGCGGCGAGGGCCTCCTTGCTCTCCGCCGCGCCGACGAAACCGACCGGCATGCCGATCACCGCCGCCGGCCGCGCGCCGGCCTCGATCATCTCCAGCAGGCGGAACAGCGCGGTCGGCGCGTTGCCGATGGCGACCACCGCGCCCGGCAGACGCGCGCCCCAGAGTTCGAGCGCCGCCGCCGAGCGGGTGGTGGCGAGGCGTGCGGCGAGTGCCGGCGTTTCTGGCGCATCGAGGGTGCAGAGCACGGCGTTGTCGGCCGGCAGCCGGGCGCGGGTGATGCCGTGCGCCAGCATGCGCGAATCGCAGAAAATCGGCGCCCCGGCGAGCAGGGCGGCGCGCGCGGCGGGCGCGAAATCGGGCGCGAAGGCGAGATCGGCGGCGACATCGACCATGCCGCAGGCATGGATGATTCGCACCGCGATGCGCGCCTGCACCGGATCGAAGCGCGCCAGATCGGCCTCGGCGCGGATGGTGGCGAAGGAGTGCCGATAGATCGCCGCCGCGTCGCGCTCGTAGGTCATGGCAGCAGTCCGAGCGCGCGCGCCGCCGCCTCGCGCGACAAGCCGGCGAGGGTGGGCGCGCCGGCGCGCGTCAGATCATAGCCCCCGGCGCGGCCGATCAATGTGACCTCGGCATCCTCCGGCCGCGCGCAGCCCTTGGCGCAGCCGGCGAGATGGATCGGCATCGGCGGATGCAGAGCGGCGAACCAGGCGGCATCGGCGCGCGCCGGCACCTCGGCGGCGGCACAGCCAGGGCTGCCGACGCAGGCGCTGAGACGCAGGCGAGGATCGGCCGGATCGGCGATCAGGCCCTGTTGCGCGATCGTCGCGGCATCGACCTCGCCGGCGAGCAGCACGGCGCGATGGGGCGTGAGCCGCAGCAGCCCGTCGCTTGCCTCTGCCCACGTGGCCAATGTGGCGAGGCAGGCTGGCGTGATTGCGCCGAAGGGGATGCCGATGCCGAACAATCCCTCGGCCTGCTTCCCGATCGGCGGCGCGGCGCGGCGCTCCGGCTGGTGGCGGATGAGGGCGCGGATACGCAGGCTGCTTGCCTCCGGCCCGGCGGCGGCGCGTGCGAGGGTGGCGAGCAGCGCCGGCGCATCCGCCACCGCGCAGGACCATGCGACGCCATCGGCGGCGATGTGCGCCGTCTCGCCGGCCAAGCGCACCACAATATCGGCGCCGATGCCGGCGAGCGGCAGCAGCCCGTCACCCTCGACGCGGACGCAGAATTTCACCGGCAGCGTATCGAGCGTGGCATCGGCGCAGAGCCTCGCCTCGATCGCCAGCGGCAGGGCGGCGGCGGCGGGATGCAGCGCGCAGGCGAGCACGCGGCGCCGCCGCTCCGCCGCCGGGTCGGCGGCGGCGAGGCCGAGGGCGAGCACGATCTCGGCAAAGGGCGAGAGGCTCGCCGGCGTGAGGCCACGGAATTGCAGGCTGCCGCGCGCGGTGAGTTCGATCGCGCCATTGCCGCACCGTGCCGCCGCCTCTGCCAGCGCGCGCGCCGCCGGTGCCGCGAGCAGCCCGGCCGGCGGCTTCACCCGCGCCAGCAATCCATCGGCGGCGGCCATCGGGGCGAATAGATCGGGGCAGGCGCCGCGCCGGGTCATGCGCCGAGGATCTCCGCGACATCGTTGCGCCGGCTGCGCCAGAGATCGCGCGCGCGCGCCTCGGCGAAGCGCGCCGCCATCGCCGCATGCGCGGCCGGGTTCTGCGCGCGCAGGAAGGCGGCCACCTCGGGTTCGGCGAGGGTCGCGGCGAACAGCAGATCGAACTGCGCATCGAGCCGGCCGGGCAAAGTGGCGGCGAAGCCGAACAGCGCCTCCAGCGGGCGGGCGATGTCGGCCGCACCCCGATAGCCATGCCGCATCATGCCGGCGATCCAGGCCGGATTGGCGGCGCGGCCGCGCAGCACGCGGGCGATCTCCTCGCCGAGCAGCCGCGCGCGCGGTGCCGCCGGGTCGGTGATGTCGGTGTGATGGAGCAGCGGATCGGCACCGAGCGAGCGCGCCGCGGCGGCAAAACCACCGCAATGGGCGGCGGTGTCCAGACCGTCGAGCAGATCGCTCTCGCGCTGGTCCTGCTGATGCACGAAGCCGTCGGCGCGGCGCACGGCGGCGGCGAAATCGCCCACCGGCAGGGCGCCATAGGGCTGCGCCGAGGCGGCGAGGTAGTCGCGGCCCAGCACCTCGGCGGATTGCCAGGCGCCACGTTGCAGCAGCGCCGCCACCCCGGCGCCGTAAGCGCCTGCCGGCGGCCCGAAGACTCGCGCGCCCAATGGCGTGGCAAGCAGCGGATTGTCTTCCTCGCTCTCCTCACGCTGCATGACAGCGCGCACGGCGGCGTCGAACAGCGTGATCAGCCCCTCGAACCCGTCGCGGAACAGGCCGGAGATGCGCAAGGTGACATCGACGCGCGGCCGGCCGAGGGCGGCGAGCGGGAGGATTTCCACCGCACTCACCCGGTTCGAGCCGGCATCCCACACCGGCCGCGCGCCGAGCAGCAGCAGCGCGAGCGCCACATCCTCGCCGCCGGTGCGCAGCGTGGTGCTGCCCCAGAGATCGAGCACCAGATGGCGCGGCCAGCAGCCACGCTCCTGCACATGCCGGCGCAGCACTTCCTCGGCGGCGCGGGCGGCCAGCGTCACGGCGGCGCGGGTGGGCAGCGCGCGCGGGTCGAGCGTGGTGAGGTTGCGCCCGGTCGGCAGCACATCGGCCCGCCCGCGCGAGGGGGCGCCGGCCGGGCCGGGCGGCACGAAGCGGCCGTCGAGCGCGGCGAGCAGCCCGGCCGCCTCGGCCGCCGCGCAGGCATCGAGCCGCGCCGCGAGTTCGCCCGCATCGATCCCCGCATTGCTGCGCCGCAGCCCGTCGAGCAGGGCGGCGCGCCCGGTGGGCGGTTTGGCGAACACATGCAACCCGTCACGCATCTGCAACGCCTTGACATCACAAAGATAGGCATCGAGCCGGGCGAGCGCCTCGGCCGGCGGGGCATCGGCGGCAACCCCGCTCTCGGCGAGCAGCCCGGTGGCGCCGGCGCGGTCGAGAATTTCCCGGCGCAGCAGATCCGCGCGGCGCCGGTCGAGACCGTCGGCGGCGGTGTAGTCATCGATCAGCCGCTCCAACTCCGCCGCCGCGCCGAAACTGCCGGCGGTGGCGAGCGGGGGGGTGAGATGGCCGATCGTCACCGCGCCGAGCCGGCGCTTCGCCGCCATCGCCTCGCCCGGATCGTTGCAGATGAACGGATAGATCACCGGCAGGCCGCCGAGCAGGGCGGCGGGAAAACACGCCTCGCTCAGCGCCACCGCCTTGCCGGGCAGCCATTCGAGGCTGCCATGCGCGCCCAGTTGCAGCAGCGCCTGCACCGCCTCGACATGGCGCAGCCAGAGATGAAAGGCGACGAAGCCGTGGCAGGGCGGCAGCGCCGGGTCGTGATAGCGCGCCCGACGATCCAGCCGATGGCCGCGATCCGGCTGCACCAGCGCGAGCAGACGGCCGATGCGGATATGGCGCAGGGTGAAATGCCCCGCGCGCACGGAGGGATCCGCCTCCGGCGCGCCCCAGGCGGCGAGGATCGCTTCCCGCACGGACGCCGGCAGCGTGGCGAACAGCGCCGCATAGGCATCGAGCGAGAGGATCGGCGCGGGGGGTGCCTCGGTCAGCGCCGCAGAGAGCGTTGCGGCATCGGTGGGGCCGGCGCCGAGCGTGTAGCCGGCGTCGCGCAGCAGATGCAGGATGCTCGCGGCACTTGCGAAACTATCGAGCCCGACGGCGTGGCCCACTTGGCCGCCGCCGGGGTAATCGGACAGCACCAGCGCGATGCGCCGCGCCGCGCGCGGTGCGGCGGCGAGTTGCGCCCAGCCGGCGGCGCGCGCGGCGACCTGCGCCAGACCGGCGGGTTCCGGCTGCTGCACCATGCGGGTGAATTCGAGGCCGGGGAGGGCCTCACTCGCCGCCTTGCAGCCGATCAGCCCGCCGAGCAGCCTGCCATCGGCCTCCGGCAGCGCCACCTGCATCGCCAGATCGGCCGGCGAGAGTCCGCGAGGGGAGGCTTCCCAGGCCGCGCGGGGCGCGCCGGAGAGCAGCAGTTGCAGCACCGGCACGCCCGGCGCATCGAGCGGCGAGCCGGCCGGCTCCGTCCGGGAGGCGAAAAACGTCGCATTCAGCACCACCGAAGGACGCCAGCGGTGCAGTGTCGCCGCGATGCCGGCGGCGGTCTCGGGCACTTTCAGACTGTCGGCGAACAGCGCGCGGGCATCGAGGCCGGCGGCATCGAGCGCTGCCGCCAGCGCCGGGATGGGCGCGCAATCGCCGGCCAGCAGATGCGAACGATAGAACACGATCGCCGCGAGCGGCCGCCCGCGCGGCGCCGGCTGCAGGCGGTATTCGCCCCAGGCGGGCATGGCGAGCGCCGGCTCGACGGCATCCTCGCAAAGCCCGCCGCAATGGGCGGCGAGCCGCAGCGCGCGGGCGAGATTTTCCACCCCGCCGGCGTGCAGCAGCGCATCGAGCCGCGCGTATTGCGCCGCATCGACGCTGGAGAGCGCGCGCAGCGCCGCATCCGCCCGCCCGTCACCCGGCAGCACGGCGAGCGCCGCACCGCTGCGCGCGCAGGCCGCCGCCACTTCCTCCACCCCATAGCGCCAGTAGTCGATGCCGCCGAGCAGGCGGATGAGCACGCAGCGCGCCGTGGCGATCACCTGATCGACATAGAGATCGACCGACATCGGGTGCGCGAGCCGTGCCAGATTGGCCAATCGCAGCCCCGGCCGCCCGGCGCCCATCTCGCTCCAGGCTTGGGCGGCGGCGCCGAGATCGCTGTCGGAGAAGGACAGCAACACCAGATCGGCCGGACTCTGGCCGAGATCGACCGCCGCCGCCTCGGCGTCCAGATGATGCGTCTCGATCGCCAGCAGATGCATGAATTACAACTTGATGACGTCAGTCTGCACCTTCCCGCACCCCCACCCGGCCACCCACGTTAGTATACGTGCGTGGGTGGCCGGGTGGGGGTGCGGGAAGGTGCAGACTGAACTTGAACGCATCACGCTCACCCGCGCAGGGCAGCGGTGATCGCGTCGCGGTCCAGCCCACGCAGGCCGATCACCACGAGTTGCCCGGCCCGCGCCTCGCCAGGGGCGAAGGGGCGATCGAAATCCTGTCGCACCCGCGCGCCCACCGCCTGTAGCGCAAGGCGCAGCTTCCGGTCGCGCACCGCCGCAAATCCTTTCATTCGCAGCACCGCATGGGCATCGGCCACGCCGCGCAGCCGCCCGGCCAGTGCCTCCACCGATGCGGTCTCTGGCAGGTCGACGACGAAACTCTCGAAATCGTCGTGCTCATGCGCCCCGTCGAGCGCATCGTGGTGCGAGGGGCGGGCGGCGAGATCGTCCTCCGCGGCGCTGGCGAGGCCGAGCAGCACCGCCGCGTCGATCCGCCCCTCGCGCGCCGGGATCAGCCGCACCGCGCGCGGCAGGCGGGCGGTGATGGTCTCGCTCACCCGCGAGAGCGCGGCGGCGTCGAGCAGGTCGGTCTTGTTCAGCACCACCAGATCGCAGGCGTCGAGCTGATCCTCGAACACCTCGGCGAGTGGGTTGTCGTGATCGAGGGCGGCATCGGCGGCGCGCTGCGCGGCGACGGCTGCGGGATCGTCGGCGAAGCGGCCATCGGCCACCGCCGGCGCGTCGATCACCGCGATCACCCCATCGACGGTGACGCGCGAGCGCAACTGCGGCCAGTGAAAGGCGCGCAGCAGCGGCTTCGGCAGGGCGAGGCCGCTGGTCTCGATCAGGATGTGCTCGGGCGGCGGATCGCGCGCCAGCAGCGCCTGCATGGTGGGGATGAAATCCTCGGCGACGGTGCAGCACAGACAGCCGTTCGCCAGCTCGACGATCGCATCATCGGTGCAGCCTGGAATGCCGCACGCGCGCAACGTCTCGCCGTCGATGCCGAGGCTGCCGAATTCATTGACGATCACCGCGATGCGCCGGCCCGCCGCCGTGCGCAGCAGATGGCGCAGCAGGGTGGTTTTGCCGGCACCGAGAAAGCCGGTGATGATGGTTGCGGGAATTTTGTCGGCGATCATCGGCAACCCCATGCGCTTCGCAGGCCACGGCCATGGGATGCAACCAGCCGCGACGGATGCCGCGGCGGCCGGTCGAACGCGCACCATCGGGGCACCCCGCCCGACAGGCTTTCAGGCGTGACGGCAGGTCTCCTGGCTCACGGATCGATCACCTCGCGCCGCCTTCCCGGAGCGCACTCCAGTGGCGTGTCGGCGCGCGGCTCTCCGCTTACAGTTGCGAGGGCAGCTGCGGCATGGGAGTTTCCTCCGCACCGCATTCCCTTTTAACTTTCTCCCCGACGCGGAAAGAAAGCACCGTCGGCCCTCAGCTAAAGCGTTCGGTCGTTGCGTGTCAATCTGGCGCTGTATTGGTTTGCAGTCCGGCACCGGCCCGCGCCCCCACCCGGCCACCCACGACAGTATACTGAATGGGTGGCCGGGTGGGGGTGCGGGCCAGCGCCGGACTGCAAACCAATCGCGCTACACAAACCGTAGCACCAGGAAGCCAAGCACGAGGCCGATGGCGAGCGCCGTGGTGACCAGCGTGAGCCGGCGTTCGACGAACGCCTGTACCGGCGGCCCGAACTGGCGCAGCAGGCCGGCGAGGAGGAAGAAACGCGCGCCCCTAGTCACG
>DAHXNW010000341.1 GCA_027365195.1 Acetobacteraceae bacterium | reverse complement strand
TCCAACGCCCAGGGATGGCGGGTGCGCATGTCGGCGAGCAGTTCCTGCTTGTTGCGCGCGAGATCGGTTTCGGTGCGCAGCATCGAGCCGGCATGGACGCGATACATCGCCAGGATTTCCGCCACGTGCTGGCCGAACAGGCCGTGCTCGGCGAAGCGGCACCATAGATCGTAATCCTCCCAGCCATGGCGGATGTGATGATAGCCGCCGACACCCGCCCAGCAGGCCAGGCGGATCAGCGCCATCGCATCGATGAAATTGCCGGCGGCGAGGGTCGCCGGATCGTATGGCATGACGCCGAAAGTGTCGTGCTCGCTGCCGAATTTTTGCAGAATCGGATAGACGAAGGCGGCGCCCGAAGTCTCGATGGCGGCCAGCAGCCGTTCGGCGCAATTTGCCAGCAGCGCGTTATCGGCATCGAGCGGCAGGACGAAGCGGCTCTCCGCCATGGCGAAGCCGGCGTTGCGGGTGAGCGCGAGACCGGCATTGACGTGGTTGCGCCGCAGCACCACCCGCCCGAAGCGGCTGTGGTGCTGCTCGATCCACTGCCGTGCCACCGCCAGGCTGTCATCGGTCGAGGCATCGTCGACCACGACCAGATCGATCACCGCGAGGCTCTGCGCCAGCACGGAGTCGAGCGCCTCGACCACGAAGGCGGCATAGTTGTAGAGCGGGATCACCACCGTGACCTCGGCCGCCAGCAGCGTGTCATAGGCGAGGATCGTCTCGCCCGGCGGCACCTCGACCAGCGGCGGGCGGGGGGCTGCTTCCTCCGCGCGGTCGAGGGCGAAGGCGCGAGCCGCGCGCCGGCCGCGCCGCAGCGTTTGCTCCAGCACCGAGGCCATGCGTTCGCTGCGCCGCTCCGGCCCGTAGAACCAGAGGCTGTCCAGATAGGCCGCATGCGCCATGCTCTCGCGCCGCGCCGGCTCCGCCAGGAGAAGCTCGATCGCCGCGTGCCATGCCTCCGGCGTATCGGCCAGCAGGCCGGTCTGCCCCGCGCGCATCGCATCGCGGAACGGCTGGGTCGGCGAGCACACCGAGGCGACACCGGCCATGGCTGCCTCGAAGAATTTCAGCTCGCTTTTCGCCTCGCAGAAGATATTGCCCGTCTGCAACGGCGCCAGATTGACATCGAAGCGCACCAATTCGTCGGCAAGTTCATCGACCGGCACCATCTCGCGCCATTCGATCTGATCGGCGCATTCGGCGAGTTCGGGGAATTCGCCGATATCGAGCACGGTGAGCGTCTCGCGGCGAAACAGCACCAGCCGGCACTCCGGCCGCGCCCGCAGCACGCGCGCGACGGCGCCGGCGATCGGGGCGAAATCGCGCTGATGCGTGCGGCTGCCGCCGGCATAGCCGATGCGCAGCAGCCCGTCCGGCGCTTCGCTGCGCCGCCGGCGCAGCGCCAGCCGGGCGCGGCGCCAGAAGGCTGCATCGAAGCCGTTCGGCAGCACGAAGGTGGGCTTCTGCCAGCGCCGCATCTGGCTCGCCAGTGTGCGGGTGGTGGCGGTGCAGAAATCGGCCGCCATCATGGTCTGCTGCATGCGGTTGAAATGCGCGGCGGTGCCCATTTCGGTATGACCGTCGCTGCGGATGCCATCGATGATCTCGATCCGCGCCAGCGCCGGGTCGAAGATCAGATCGTCGGCATCGCAGATCAGCATCGCGCCGGCCTCATGCGCCGCATTGACGATCATCGCGACATCGCCGCTCCATTCGGCGCGCCATAGCACCACGAGATGGGCACGCGCCGCGAGGCCGAGATCGCTCGCCGCCTCGGCGACGGTCATCGTGTCGACCAGCGCACCGAGCCGACGTGCCGCCTCGGCGTAGCGCAGCACGCGATAGCTATGCCCCTGCGTCTCCGGCGCGCCGGAGACGTAGAGGATGCGCACCGGCCCCTCGCCGTCGCGTCGTTCCGGCGCCGGCGCGAGTGCCCCGATGGCGAGCGCCCCGGTGGCGAGCAGCGGTGCCGTGCGCTTGGCCTCGCGGCCCTCGGCGCGGCCGAACAGTTCGAAATGTTCGAGCGGATTGAGGCCGAGGGCGGTGACATCGGGGTAGCGGCGCAGGTAATATAGCGTGGAGAAATCCGGCCCCGGATCGCGCCCCTCGTCGGCGCCGAAACGCACGTAATGCAGCGCCGGGTCAAGCCCACGCTCGCGCACGTCCTGATTGTGCTCCAGATACCAGGCGGCATCGAAGGCGGCGCTGGTGCGCACGATCGCGGCACTCTGCCGTTGCCGCGCGCGCCGCCGCGGCAGGCCGAGCAGCCGGCGCAGCGCCGGCTCGCGGCGCAGCCGGCGCAGCAGAGCGGGAAACATGTAATAGTCGATCAGGCTGCGCGCCTGCGCCTCGACGCTGTCCTGATCCTGCCGACGCCGGGCGAGGCCGGCCAGCGCGTGGCCGAGATCGGCCTGCATCGCATCGCGCGCCGCCTCGGCACCGGCGCGCGCCTGTTGCAGCGCTGCCGTGCGCAGCCGGGCTTCGGCCAGCGCCTGGTTCAGCCGTGCCACCTCCGCCGTGGCGGCGGCAGCACTGGCGCGTGCCGCCTCCGCCGTTGCATGATCGCGCAGATAGGGTTCGATACGTCCGCTATGGATGAACAAACTGTCCGCCAGCGGCGGCAACGGCGCATCCGAGGCGAGGTAGAGCAGGCTCGCGGGATGCGCGAGTCCCTCCGAGGCGGCGATCAGCCCGCGCCCGCGCCGCTCGAACACCAGCGCCGGAGTGGTGGCGGGCTCGTCGCGCAGCAGCGCCGAGCCGAGCAGGGCGCGCTGGCCGAAGCCCGTGTGGTGGCGAAAGCTGCCGCCCAGCAGCTTCTGCAACGTTCGGCGTGACAGCACGTTGAAGAGGGACGCCGTGGTGGGAAAATCGGCTGGCTGGAAGCTGTCGCCATCGGCGGCGCTCAGCAGCAGCAGACCGTCGGGGCGCAGCACACGCTTGAATTCAGCAATGACGGGTACAGACTCAATACAATGTTCGAGCACGCCGAATGCAATGACGATATCCGCGCTGCCCTCTCCTGCATCCAAACCGGCGGCGGAAAGATAAACCTCGCGCAGCGAACGGGCGAATGGGCGCAGTGCCGCCACATCGTCCGTCTGGCCGGCCATGGCGGAGACGATCCAGCAGGCATCCTTGCCGGCGCAGAGATGGCGCGCGAGAACGAGACGATGCAGTCGTTCGATTCCGCCGCCATCCGGCGTCAAACCCGCCCCGTCGCTTTCGCCGGCCGCCGGTGCTGTCGGCAGTCGAACTTCATCCATGACGCTACTCCAATCGGTTTGCCGGCTCGGGTCACGCCAGCGGGCGCCCTCGCGCCGGTTGAGGGCGCGCGATGAGCGAACACCCCACCTCTCTCAGCGCGCTTGCGCCGCCGTCCGAGGCTGCCGAGCGGGCCCGCGCCCGCGAACATGTGCTGCTGCAGCAATTGGCCCAGGTCGAGGCGGAATTGCAAGCGGTCTATCGGTCCACCTCCTGGCGGATCACCGCGCCGGTGCGCCGGCTGCTCGGCCGCGCACTGCGCCTGAGCCTGCTCACCGGCATCGGCCGACGGCCCGCGCGATCGCCCGGCCCGCCGCTGGCGCAGGCGAAGGCGGCGCTGCGCACGCAGATGGAGGGCGAACTCGCAAACTTCCTGGCGAGTGATGCGCGCCTCGCCTTGCCCACCTCGACGGCGCCGGAGGTGTCCATTCTGATCGTGCTGTTCAATCAGGCGCCGCTCACCCTCGCCTGCCTGCGCGCGATCGCCGCCACCGTGCAGCAGCCGGTGGAGGTGATCATCGTCGATAACGCATCGAGCGATGCGACCGGCGCGCTGCTCGACCGGCTCGACGGCGCCATCGTCCGCCGCAACGAGGCGAACCGGCACTATCTGCATGGCGTGAACCAGGCGGCGGCGCTGGCGCGCGGGCGGGCGTTGTTGCTGCTCAATAACGATGCCTGTCTGCGCCCGGG
>DAHXNW010000052.1 GCA_027365195.1 Acetobacteraceae bacterium | reverse complement strand
GCTGCTCGACCGGCTCGACGGCGCCATCGTCCGCCGCAACGAGGCGAACCGGCACTATCTGCATGGCGTGAACCAGGCGGCGGCGCTGGCGCGCGGGCGGGCGTTGTTGCTGCTCAATAACGATGCCTGTCTGCGCCCGGGTAGCCTGCGGGCGGCCGGCGAGACGCTGTTCTCGGCGGCGGACATCGCGGCCGTCGGCGGCCCGATCGTGCTACCCGACGGCCGGCTGCAGGAGGCCGGCAGCATCGTCTGGCGCGACGGCAATTGTCTCGGCTATGGCCGAGGTGGTGATTCGGCGGCGGCGGCGTTCCAGTTCCCCCGCCCGGTGGATTATTGCTCCGGCGCCTTCCTGCTGCTGCGCCATGACGTCTTTCGCACGCTCGGCGGCCTGGATCCGGCCTTCGCCCCGGCTTATTACGAGGAGACGGATTACTGCATGCGGTTGCGCGCCGCTGGCTACCGCGTCCTCTACGAGCCGCGCGCCGTGGTCGATCATTATGAATTCGCCAGTGCGGCCAAGCCGGAGGCGGCGCTGGCGCTGCAACGCGCGCATCGGGCGCAGTTCGCCGAGCGGCATCGGGTCGCTCTCGACCGCGCGCATTGGCCCGCCGGCAGTGCGCCGCTGCTCGCCCGCTCGCATGGCACGCCGCGCGGCCGGGTGCTGGTGATCGATGACCGCGTGCCGTATCCCGAACTCGGCGGCGGCAATCCGCGCGCCGCGATGATGCTGCGCCAGTTGATTGCCGACGGCTGGCTGCTGACGCATTATCCGCTGCAATTTCCAGAAGATAGCCGGCCTGCCGTCGAGGCCGCCTTCCCGCGGGAGATGGAGGTGATGCTGGGGTTGGGGCCGGCCGGGCTGCGCCGGTTTCTGCTCGAGCGGCTGGCGCTGTACGATCTGGTGCTGATCAGCCGGCCGCATAATCTGCGCCTGTTTCATCTCGCCGCGCGTGGGCTTGCGGCGCGGCGGCTGATCTACGATGCCGAGGCGCTGGTGGCGCCGCGCGAGATCCAGCGCCGCGCCCTGGCCGGTAAGCCGCTCGGCGCGGAGGCGCAGGCAGCGATGCTGCAAAGGGAGATGCGCCTTGCGCGTGGCGCGCAGACCATCGCAACCGTTGCCGAGGCCGAGGCGGCGCTGTTCCGCGCCGGCGGCTGCGCCGATGTGCGGGTGCTCGGCCACGCGCTCAGCCCGCGGCCGGGGCCGGCCGAGCCGGCCGGCCGGGCCGATTTGCTGTTCGTCGGCGCGCTCGAGGTCGATCCCTCGCCGAATGTGGACTCGCTGCTCTGGTTCACCGCCGAGGTGATGCCCCGGCTCGACCGGCTGATCGGCACCGAGTGGCGTCTGCTGGTCGCCGGCCGCTGCCGCGCCGAGCGCATCCGGCTGCTCGCCGGCCCACGCGTGCAATTGCTGCGCCAGGTGGAGGATCTCACCCCGCTCTATGACACCGCGCGGGTGTTCGTGGCACCGACGCGCTATGCCGCCGGTATTCCGCACAAAGTGCATGAGGCGGCTGCGCACGGCCTGCCGGCGGTGGTGACGCCGCTGCTGGCGGACCAACTCGGCTGGCAGGATAGAGAGGCGTTGCTGACCGGCGAGAGTGCCGAGGCTTTCGCCGCCGCCTGCGCGCGGCTGTATCGGGACGACGCCCTGTGGTCGCGCCTGCGCGCGCAGGCGCTCGCGCGGTTGGCGCAGGATTGCGATCCGGCGGTGTTCGCCGCCCAACTGCGCGCGATCGTCGAGCCGCCGCCCGGTGCCGCGCCGATCCTCTCGCCGGCCACGCCGCCGCGCACGGCGGCTTCGCCGGCCCGCGCCGGTCTGCCGATCGCCGCCGTGCTGCGCGGCCTGCGGCGCGACGGCGCGGCCGCCACCGCCTGGCGGGTGATGCAGGCGATCGGTGAGCGGCGCGGGCGCTGAGCGCAGATTCCCCCTGTTACTCGGCGGTGATTTGAGCGAACATGCGTCCAATCGTCGCGCTCAGCGGCGCGGTATCCTTGGGAGGGGTCATGTCGCAGTCATCACGGGCGCGCCCGGCGCGTCGCTTCACACAGCATCTCGCGCTGGGCCTCTGCGTTGCCGCGCCCATCGCCGCGAGCCAGGCGCGCGCCGCCGAGCCGATCCGCATCGCGGTGATCGCCGAGAATTCGGCGATCGGCGGCATCGCCATCACCAACGGGGCGCAGCTCGCCGCCGATCAGCTCAACGCCGCCGGCGGCGTCGGCGGCCGCAAGATCGAGATCATCACCTATGACGATCATAATTCGGCGACCGACGCGGTGCGCGCCTTCCAGCGCGCCGCAACGCAGGACCATGCGGTCGCGGTGATCGGTAGCTATATGAGCGAGGTCGCCCTGGCTCTGGAGCCTTGGGCGGCGCGGCTGCACATGCCCTTCATCACCCCCGGCGCGTCGAGCAACGAGATCACCCGGCGCATCCACGCCGATTACGCGCATTTCAAATATAGTTTCCACGGGTATTTCACCTCGAGCGAGATTGCCCAGGCGTCCTGCGATTTCGCGCATGACATTCTGGTGCCGCAATTCGGCGTGCATACCTCGGTCGTGATGAGCGAGGATGCGGCATGGACCACACCGCTCGATGCGACCTATCTGGAGTGCCTGCCGAAGGCCGGCATCAAGGTGCTCGACCACATCCGCTTCTCGCCCGACACCACCGATTTCACGCCGATTTTCAATCGTATCGAGAGCCTGCATCCGGATATCATCACCACCGGCATCAGCCATGTGGGAGTGCAGCCGACGGTGCAATGGGCGAGCCAGCAGGTGCCGATCGCGATGACCGGCATCAGTTCGCAAGCCACCACCACCACTTTCTGGCGCGATACCAATGGCGCGGCACAGGGGGTGATCCTGCAGGAAGATGCGGCCCCGGATGTGGCGACGACGGCCAAGACCATCCCCTTCGCAGAGGCGTATCTGAAGCGCTTCGGCGTCTCGCCGGGCTATGCCGGCTATACGGCGGCGGATGACGTCAACATCATCGCCCTCGCGGTACAGGCCGCCGGCTCCACCGATGCCGACAAGCTGGTGAGTGCCATGGAGAAAACCGACTACGTCGGCACCATCGGCCGCATCGGCTTCTACGGCAAGGACGATCCGTTCACCCATGGGTTGATCTATGGTGCAGGTTTCGCAACCGGGCTGATGGTGCAGTGGCAGGACGGCAAGCAGGTGGCGGTGTGGCCGAAGGCGGTGGCCAATGGCACGCTGAAGTTCCCCGCCTTCATCAAGCTGCCGCAGATGCACGCCGCCAACTGATCGCGCGCGCCGCATGTTCACGCTACAAATTCTGGTCGATGGCTTTGCGATCAGCGCGCTCTATGGCCTCGGGGCGATCGGCTTCACGCTGATCTTCGGCGTCTCTGGGGTGCTCAATCTGGCGCATGGCGGCATCATGGTCGTCTCCGGCGTCGCCGCCTGGGCGGTCGCCGGCGACCTGCACGCAGGCCCCTATCTCGGCGCGCTGGCCGGGGTGGCGGCCGGCGTGCTCACCGCCTTCGCCACCTATGGGCTGGTGGTGCGCCCGATCCAGCGTTCCCGCGCCATTCCGCGCGACGAGACGGAGATTTTCGTGCTCACCGGCACGCTGCTCTGGGGCATCATGCTGCAGGTGGCGATCGCCTATCTGTTCTCCGACAATCCGGTGACGGTGCAGCCGCTGATCGGCGGGGTGGTGCAGGTGTTCGGCGTGCGCACGCCACGCAACGAATTGCTGATCGCGGTGATCAGCTGGGTCTCGATCGGGCTGCTGTGGCTGCTGGTCAATCGCACCCGTGCCGGGCGCACGCTGCTTGCCGCTTCGATCAATCCGCGCGCGCTCACCCTGCTCGGCTTCGAGCTTTCACGCATCTATCTGCTGGTGTGGGCCATCTATGGCGTGCTGGCGGCACTCGCCGGCGTGTTGCTGGCGAGTTTTCTCGGCACCAGCTCGGCCAATATCGGGCAGTTGACCGCAAGCGCGTTTTCCATCGTGGTGCTCGGCGGTCTGGGCAGCGTCTCCGGCTCGCTGATCGCCGCCTATGTGGTGGGCTATCTGGAGACGATCACCGCCTACACTGTCTCACCCACCTTGCGCACCATCCCGGCGCTGCTGTTGCTGGTGCTCGTGGTTTATCTGCGTCCGCAGGGCCTGCTGGGCCGGCGCTGAGGGAGACGGGCATGCGACGGACCGGCTCCTGGCTCTGGCTGGTGCTGCTTGCGCTGGTGCTGCTGGCGGCACTGCCGCTCGCGGTCTCGGGCTATATCCTCGGCGTGCTGACGCTCGCCTATTACTTCGGCGTGTTCTCGATGGCGTGGGATCTGCTGTTCGGCTTCGCCGGCGAGGTCAATTTCGGTCCCACCTTCCTGATCGGCCTCGGCGCCTATGCGGCGGGTCTGCTGAACACGGCGGGCTGGCCGATCCCGCTCTGCATTCTCGCCGGCGCCCTGGCGGCGGTGCTCGGCGGCGTGCTGCTCGCATTGCCCGCGCTCCGCCTGCGCGGGCCGTATTTCGGTCTGATCACCCTGGTCGCGGTGCTCTTGTTGCAGCAGGCGATCGTGATCTTCGCCGGCGTGACCGGAGGCGAGATCGGGCTGACCATCCCCGACGTGATTTCGGTCGATGCCGGGGTGAATTACTGGATCGCGCTCGGTTTCATGGCGATCAGCGGGTTTTTGCTGTTCGGCCTCGCGCGTTCCCCGGTCGGGCTGATCCTGCAGGCGAGCGGGCAGGACGCGGTAGAGGCGGCGGCCCTCGGCTTCAACGTCACCAAGCACAAGCTCGCCGCCTTTTGCATCAGCGCGCTGTTCTCCGGCCTCGCCGGTGCGCTTTTGGTATTCTATCTCGGCACCGCCTCGGTCGGCACCGTGGTCGATATCGCGGTTGGCGTGCAGGTGATCATCGCTGCCGTGCTGGGCGGGCGGCGCACCATCGTGGGGGCGGCGATCGGGGCGATTTTCCTGATCATCGCCGCCGAGGCGCTGCGCCCGCTCGGCCAGCTCTCTACCCTCGTCGTCTCGGCCGTCGCCCTGCTCGCGATCCTGTTCCTGCCCGATGGCGTGGTCGGCTATCTGCTGCATCGCGGACGCACGCCATGAGCAATACCCCCTGGCTCGACGTGCAGGGACTGAGCAAGCGCTTCGGCGGGCTGGTCGCGGTGAAGGAACTCGCGCTGAGCATCCATCCGGGCGAGATCCTCGGGCTGATCGGACCGAATGGCTCGGGCAAATCCACCGCGATGAAGCTGATCATGGGGATCGAGCGGCCGAATGCCGGCGCGATTCGCCTCGGCGGCGTCGATGTCGCCGGCTGGCCCGCGCATCGCATCGCGCGCCAGGGTGTCGGCATCGTCTTTCAACACTCCCGCCCGCTGCACCGGCAGACGATGCTCGAGAACATCATGCTGGCGCTGCTGCCCGATAGTCTGTGGCGGCTGCGCGCCGATCGTGCGCTGATCGCGCGCGCCCATGCGATCGGCGAGCGCGTCGGCCTCGGCGCCGTGCTGCATCGCTACCCCAACACCTTGCCGTTCGCCGACCTGCGCCGGCTGGAGATGGCCAAGGCGATCGCGCGCGACCCCAAGCTCGTGCTCGTCGATGAACCCTTCGCCGGCCTCACCGCCGCCGAGGTGGGCACCTTCTCGCGCCTGATCGACGGCTTCCGCGCCGAGGGCAGGGCGGTGCTGCTGGTCGATCATAATGTGAAAAGTGTCGCTGCTTTGGTCGATCGGGTGCTGGCGATGTATCTCGGCGAGCGCATCGCCGAGGGCAGCGCCGAGGCGGTGATGCGCGACCCGGTGGTGCGCCGCGTCTATATCGGCGGCGCGATCGAGACGCAGGTGCGTACCGCCGATGCCGCCCATCCGGCGGCGCCGCTGCTCCAGGTGGAGGATGTCACTGTCTTCTACGCCAAGGCGCAGGCGCTCCAGCAGGTGAGCCTCGAGGTGCGCGAGGGTGAGTTCGTCTCCGTCGTCGGGCTGAACGGGGCGGGCAAGACGACGCTGTTCAACGCGATCTCCGGCCTGCTTGCGTACGAGGGGCGCGTGCTATGGCGCGAGCGGCCGCTCGCCGGGCGCAGTGCGGCGGCGATCGCGCGCGGCGGCATCGTGCAATGCCCGGAGAGCCGGGAATTGTTCGGCGCGCTGAGCGTGCGGGAGAATCTCGATCTCGGCGGCCAGCATCAGCCACCCGGCGAGAGCCGCGACCGGCTCGCCTGGCTGCTCGATCTGTTCCCGATCCTGAAAACCCGTGCCACGCAGGCAGCGGCCACGCTCTCGGGTGGCGAGCAGCAGATGCTGGCGATCGCGCGCGCGCTGATGATGAACCCGCAATTGCTGATCCTCGACGAACCCACCCTCGGCCTCGCCCCGGTGATTTTGGAGCAACTCTCCAAGGCGCTGCACCTGTTGCGCGAAACGACGTCGATCAGCGTCCTGCTCGGCGAGCAGAACGTGACCTTCGCCTTGCCGCATGCCGACCGCGTCTATGTGCTCGAACATGCACGCATCGTCTGGCAGGGTGCGCCGGCGCGCTTCGCGGTGGAGGCGGGGGCCGGCTATCTTTGATACCAACGGTCATTCGATATGGCCGTTGGTATAAGCCCGGCACGTGGTTTGCTTGTCTGATGGCGAGCACGGAGGAGCAGGGTGATGGCGTCGTTGTTGGAGACCATCGAGATTTCGGTTGCGGCCTGGAGCGGCATCGCCCCGCCGAACGAGCCGGCGCGTCGGATGGCCGCCGATCTCGCCGCCAGCATCGCTGCCTTCGAGGCGCTGCGCGGCACGCTCGCCTTCGAGGACGAGCCGGCGAGCTTCGAGGCCGCATTGCTCGAAGCAAAGGGCTAAGGCGATGGCAGAGGATCCGGCCAGCCTCACCCTGGTCGAAGCCGCAGAGGCCGTCGCCACGCGCGCACTCCGCGCGGTCGATCTGCTGGACGCCTGCTTCGCCCGGCTCGACGCGGCGGAAGGGCGGGTGAATGCGACGATCTGGCTCGACCGCGAGGGGGCGCGGCGCGATGCCGAGGCAGCCGATGCGGCGATCGCCGCCGGGCGCCCGATCGGGCCGCTGCACGGCCTGCCGCTCGCGCATAAGGATATGTATTACCAGGCCGGACGGCCCTGCACCTGCGGCTCGGCGATCCGGCGGGATTTCGTGCCGGATACCACGGCGACGGTGATCGAGCGTCTGTCGGCGGCCGGCGCCTATGCCTATGGCGGCCTCAACATGGCGGAATTCGCGCAGAACCCGACCGGGCATAACGCGCATTACGGCGACTGCCACAACCCGTGGAATCTGCCCTACATCACCGGCGGCTCCTCCAGCGGCTCGGGCGCGGCGGTCGCGGCGCGCTTCACCTATGCCGCCCTCGGCTCCGACACCGGCGGCTCGGTGCGGCTGCCGGCGGCGGCCTGCGGTGTCACCGGGTTGAAGCCGACGCAGACGCGGGTGAGCCGCGCCGGGGTGATGCCGCTCTCGTTTTCCGCCGATAACGTCGGGCCGCTGGCGCGCACGGCGCGCGACTGCGCGCGGGTGATGCAGGCGATCGCCGGCCACGATCCGCGCGACCCGACCAGCGCGCGCGAGCCGGTGCCGGATTACGAGGCCGCCCTCGACGGCGATCTGCGCGGCCTGCGCATCGGCCTGCCGCAGACTTATTTCAACGACGGGGCCGATGCCCCGGTGCTCGCGGCGATCGAGGCGGCGGTCGCGGTGCTCGCCGCCCGCGGGGCAGAGGTGATCCATCTGCCGCTGCCGCTGATGGATGCGGTGGCCGCCTATGGCGGCATCATCTCGCGCGTCGAGGGGGCCGCCATCCACGCGCAATGGATGCGTGAGCGCCCGGCCGATTACGCGGTGCATCTGAGTGCGCGGCTCTATGGCGGCAACGCGATCCCCGGCACCTATTACGTCGAGGCGCTCAGCCGCCGTGGGCCGATCCTGCGCGAATTCGCCCGCGCAGTGTTCGGCGCGGTGGACGTGCTGGCGACGCCGACGATAAAGACCTGTCTGCCGACGCTCGCGGCGACCGATATCGACCATGGGCCGCCGGGCACCGAGCACCGCTTCATGGCGGTTTCCGCCAACACCCGTCCGTTCAACTATCTCGGCCTGCCGGCGATCAGCCTGAACTGCGGCTTCGACCCCAATGGCTGCCCGATCGGCCTGCAGATCGCCGGCCGCCCGTTCGCCGAGGCGCGCCTGTTGCAGGTGGCCGATGCCTATCAGCGCGACACCGACTGGCATTCTCGTGAGCCGCCGTTGTATAAGCATTGATGCAAGTGTCGCGACATGTGTCGTGACGCGTCATAGCGGATCGGGAGGCGATGTGCCGATGTCCAACTCAGCCCTACACGAACTCACCCCCGCGGAAGTGCAGGAAAAGCTGCATCGCGGCGAAATCCATCTGGTCGACGTGCGCGAACCGGCGGAGCACGCCGCCGAGCGGATCGCCGGCGCGGTGCTGCATCCGCTGTCGAAATTCGAGCCGAAATCGCTGCCGGCCGGGCGGCCCGTGGTGCTGCATTGTGGCGTCGGCGCGCGTTCGGCGAAGGCTGTGGGGCTATGCCAGGCGGCCGGGGTGAAGGTGGATACGCATCTGCAAGGCGGGCTGAAGGCGTGGAAGGCAGCCGGGTTGCCGACCACCTCGGGCTGATACGCTCTCGGCGTTGAAGCCTGCACCTTCCCGCTCCCCACCCGGCCACCCATTCGGCATACGGTCGTGGGTGGCCGGGTAGGGGTGCGGGAAGGTGCAGCTGAATATCATGTTCCGCCGCGCTGGATGATCAGCCCGAAGCAGGTGGCGGCGAAGCCATCGACGCTGAGTTTGATATGCACCGAGCCCTGTTCCCACTGGCCGGCCATGAATTTCGGCCAGTCATGGGCGAAGGGGGGCACATCGATGAAGCGGTCCATCGGCCGCACGCCGACATCGAAATCGAGCGGCGCCACTTTATGCCCCTCTGCCGTCAGCCGGTCGTGCAATGCCTGGAAATGCTGCTTCTGGAACAGCACGGTGCCCCAGTTGTCGATGGTATGCGCGTCATCGAGGAAATTGAACTCCGTCGTGTGGATGGCAATGCCGCCGGGGCGTAGCGTTCGCAGCGAGTTCTCGATGAAGGCGAGGCCGCGCGCGATGCTGCCCAGATGCTCCAGCGCGCAGATCGACCAGCAGAAATCATAGCCGCGCAGATCGTCGGGGATCGCGTTCATATCGACATAGCGCAGCGCGAC
>DAHXNW010000339.1 GCA_027365195.1 Acetobacteraceae bacterium | reverse complement strand
TAGATCAGAACGCAATTGCGCATCAGCCGCTGCATGCCGGGCCGTCCCGAAAATGACACGATAACATATCAGGGCTGGCGCCGGGGCTCAAATCGACGGCAAACAAGCGGCAATCAGTTGCGCGAAGGCGCGCGCGCGGTGGCTCACGGCGTGTTTCTCGGCCGACGGCATTTCGCCATAGCTCAGCGTGGCGCCGAGCGGGACGAACATCGGATCGTAGCCGAAACCATGTGCCCCGCGTGGCGGCCAGCAGAGCTGCCCCTCGGCGCGGGCGAAAAAACTCTCGGTATGGCCGTCCGGCCAGGCGAGGCTAAGGGCGCAGGCGAACCAGGCGCGGCGGTCTGGGTGATCGCCGATGCGGCGCGCCACTTCCGCCATGGCGAGAGCGAAATCCTTCGTCGGTCCGGCCCAGCGCGCCGAGAACACGCCGGGCGCGCCATCGAGAGCGGCGGTGCAGAAGCCGGAATCGTCGGCGAGCGCCACACGCCCGCTGCCCCGCGCCGCCGCCAGCGCTTTGATCTGCGCATTGCCGACGAAATCATCCGCCGTCTCCTCCGGCTCGGGCAGACCGAGGTGCGCGGCGGAGATCACCTCCAGCCGGTACGGGCGCAGCAGATCGGCGATCTCGGTGAGCTTGCCGGGATTATGGCTGGCCAGCACCAATGGCGCGTCTTGTGCCAGAAGCCGCGCCATCAGACGCGCTCGAGCGCCGCGCGCTGGGCGGCGAACAGGGAATTGGTGCCAGCGCGCGCGAGGGTGAGCAACTGGTCGAACTGGCTCTCCGTGAATGCCTCACGCTCGGCCGTCGCCTGAATCTCGACGATGCCGCCATGCGCCGTGAGCACGAAATTGGCGTCCGCCTCGGCGTTGGAATCCTCGGCGTAATCGAGATCGAGCACCGCCTCGCCACCGATCAGCCCGCAGGAAACCGCCGCCACCTGCCCACGCAAGGGAGAGGCGGCGATGACGTTCATCCGCCGCAGATGCGCGAACGCGAGGTCGAGCGCCACATAGGCGCCGGTGATGGCGGCGCAGCGCGTGCCGCCATCGGCGTTGAGCACGTCGCAATCGAGAGTGATGCTCATCTCGCCCATCACCTTGCGATCGACCACGGCGCGCAGGCTGCGCCCGATCAGCCGCTGGATTTCTTGCGTGCGGCCGGATTGCTTGCCGCGTGCCGCCTCCCGATCGCCGCGCGTATGGGTGGCACGTGGCAGCATGCCATATTCGGCGGTGATCCAGCCCATGCCCGAGCCGCGCATGAAGCCCGGTACCCGTCCCTCCACGCTCGCCGCGCAGAGCACTTCGGTGTCGCCGATGCGGATCAGGCAGGAGCCTTCGGCGTGACGGGCAAAGCCAGGCGTGATGGTGATTGCGCGCAGCACGTCGGCGGCGCGACCGGACGGACGCATGTCAAAGCCTCGGAGATATGGAGGAAAACACCCATTCCCTAGCGCCAGGGCCGCATGGGCGCAAGGCCAGGGAAAACAAAACTTTCCCCTGGCCTCCTAGACACCCTGAAAGACGCGCGATCAGCCCGCCGCCAGCGCCTTGCGCAGTGCCGCTGCCTTCGGGTTCGTTGCCTTGCCGGTAATGATGGCGACGGCATTCACGCCCTTGCCATAGTAGACGGCGTTGTGTTCGAAGCGCTGCTTGATATCGCTGCCCGATACTGTCAGCCCGCCGAACACGCCGCTATTCTTCGACCACACCACCACGTCGGCGCCAGAAATATCGACATCCTTGGCAGTATTGAAATCGACCAGATTGAGGCCCGCGCCGGCCTTCACCGTGTAGGAGTTGCTGCGCAGGATGCTGGCGTAGGCTTTATCCGTCAGCACGAACATCACCACCTGGCTGTCCTCGCCGCCAGCCTGCAATCCAACGGAAATAGCCGAGATCTGATAGAATGCCGGGTCGCTCCAGCCCGCCGCGCCATGCGCCGAAAGCACGCCCTCGCCATTCTCCCCGCCGATGATCAGGCCGCCCTTGACCACGCTCGGGAACACCAGCACCGCCTTGGCACGCTTCAGCAGATTTGCGGTTTTCGCCCCGGTGGCGGCTTCCATCTGCTGCACGGTGAGCGTCGAGCTATCGACGATCTGCTGCTCGTTGATCGCTTGTTGCTGCGGCGATTGCGCGCAGGCGAACAACAGAAAAGCCATCGGCGCCATCGCGGCGAAGCGGGGCAGAATACGCATTAGAGTTCCTTCCAATGACAGCCGCGCCCGCAAAACCGAGCGGGGCATGACGCGGCGGTGGATACAATCAGGATCGCAAGAACCAACGCACAAACAACCCTGCCGCGAGCTAACGCGCGCGGGGCCGGATAGTTGCTTGAAACGGGGTTTTATGAGTACGGGTCGGGGAAAGCGAGACCGGGCGGGCTTACTTCACGACAATTTCAACACGCCGGTTCTGCGGCTCGCGCACGCCGGAGGCGGTCGGCACCAGCGGATGGCTTTCGCCGAAACCGGCGACGTCGATCGCGCTCTGCGGCACGCCGTTGCGCACCAGTTCGGCCGCCACCGTATGGGCGCGCTTGAGCGAGAGCTTCTGATTGTAGCGCGGCGAGCCGCTGCGGTCGGTATAGCCGTCCACCTCGATACGGGTGTAGTGGATATGCGTCGAGGCGGTTGCCGCCTCGGCGATCGTCTGCCGCGCGCGATCGGTCAGATCCGTGCTGTCCCAGTCGAAAAACACCAGATAGGTCCGCGCCGGCGCCGGCATCGGCATCGCGCTCGGGGCGGGGGAGGGGGCCGGCGGCGCCGGTGGGGCCGGCGCATAGAAGGCATAGCGGACCCCAAGCAAAAACAGATTGTTCAGGTTTTCCATGATGTTGGTATTGCCGAGCGCCACGACGCCGCCCGGTGGCCGATCAACACTGCCGGAGAAATTCTCCGGCCCGAAGACGCTCATGAAACGATATTCCGCGGTGAGCGAAAGGCCGGGCAGATGCGGCACCGGCAGCGAGGCGCCGATGATCGCCTGATAGGCGAGATTATCGTAGGTGCCAGAGGCGCGCAGATTGGTGCCGGTGGAAGGCGCGTAGGTGTGGATGTTGCTCATCTGCGTCCACTGATAGCCGAGGCCCGCGCCGACATAGGGAAACACGTAGCGCGAGCCGATATCGAGATCGAACAGCGCGTTCGCCATGCCGCCGAAATCCTGCTGGCTGCCGCCCGAGGTGGTGAGCACACTCTGATTGCTGCGGGCGTGCAGGGTATTGGTGAGATAGTCGCCTTCGACCTCGAGGCGGATGCCGTTGCCGAAGCCGTAGCCGACGCTGCCGATGCCGGCCACGCCGCCATTATATTCGAGTCGGTTGGACCCCAGGCCAAGTTGCGGGGCCGCGCGCACATCTTCGTTCTGCAACAGATCATAGCCGGCACCACCAGCCACGTACAACCCATCCACCGGCTGCGCCGATGCCGGATTGCCCCAGATCGCCAGCACGCCGCCACAAACCGACAGCGCCAGCACCCTGGCCGCTGTCCCAACATTCCGTGCGCGCATGGCGTTTCGTTCCTGCTCGATAGCGATCGGATCATCCTACATCGTCTTTCTAACGGAAGGTTAAACACCTGTCATCACGCATCATGTTACACCAGGGTCGGAAGACGCCGGAGGAATTAATTACGTATAAAATTTGTAAATTAAAAAAATAGCTTTGCAGAATCGTGTAATTGGTGCTCTACCCCAACCCATCCTTGTCATCGCGGATGCCGCCATGCCCGATAGCCTTGCCGATCCCGCCGCCGCTCTCACCGAGACGCATGCGCTGCTGCGCCGGGCGCTCGCCGAACACCCCGGCCGTATCGCCGCCGTCGCCTCGTTTGGCGCCGAATCCGCCGTGCTGCTCGCGCTGCTCGCCGAGATCGATCCGGCCGTTCCGGTGATCTTCCTCGAAACCGGCCAGCATTTCCCGGAAACGCTCGCCTATCGCGCGACCCTCGCCGACCGTCTCGGGCTGCGGGATGTGCGCGACATCGTACCCGGTCCGGCCGCCCTGGCGGCAGCGGACCCGGAAGGCGCGCTGTGGTATTTCGACCCCGATGCATGCTGCGCGTTGCGCAAGGTTGCCCCGCTTGCTGCCGCCCTCGCGCCCTTCGGCGCCTGGATCAGCGGGCGCAAGCGGCGCCAGAGCGCCAACCGCGCCGCTCTGCCGCTGGTCGAGCCGCCCGATCCGGCGCAAGGTGGGCGGATAAAATTCAACCCGCTCGCCTTCTGGAGTGCCGCGATGGTCGAAGCGGAGCGAGAGCGCCGGGGGCTGCCGGCGCATCCGCTGGCGGCGCGTGGCTATAAGTCGATCGGCTGCGCCCCCTGCACAAATCCGGTCGGCGCCGGCGAGGATGAGCGGGCCGGCCGCTGGGCGGGCCGGCCGAAGAGCGAATGCGGCATCCATGGGGCGCTGGCATGATGAACGATCTCGACCATCTCGAACACCAGAGCATTTTCATTCTGCGCGAGGCCTATCGTCGGCTGCGTCCGCTGGCGATGCTGTGGTCGCTCGGTAAGGATTCCAACGTGATGGTCTGGCTGGCGCGCAAGGCCTTCCTCGGCCGCCTGCCGTTCCCGGTGATGCATGTCGATACCGGGCGCAAATTCCCCGAAATGTACGAATTTCGCACCCGCTACGCCGCCGAATGGGGGCTCGATCTGGTGATCGGGGACTGTCCGCCGGTCGAGGCGATGGACCCCTCGCTGCCGCCCGCCGCCCGCTCGGCGGCGCGCAAATCGGCCGGGCTTGCCACCCTGATCGAGACCCGCGGCCTCGCTGGCGTGATCGCCGGCATCCGCCGCGACGAGCAGGCGACGCGCGCCAAGGAACGGGTGTTCAGCCCGCGTGGCGCCGGCCATCGCTGGGACGTGCGTAACCAGCCGCCGGAATTCTGGGACCAGTTCGCAACCCCGGTGGAACCCGGCGCGCATGTGCGGGTGCATCCGCTGCTCGCCTGGCGGGAGATCGACATCTGGCGCTATATTGAGCGCGAGGGCATCCCGGTGGTCGATCTCTATTTCGCCCGCGACGGCCGCCGCTATCGCTCGCTCGGTGATCGCGACATCACTTTCCCGGTCGCGAGCGAGGCCGCGACGATCGCCGAGATCATCGCCGAACTGCGCAGCACGCAGGAGCCGGAGCGCGCCGGCCGCGCGATGGACCATGAGGCCGAGGACGCTTTCGAGCGTCTGCGCGTCACCGGCTATCTGTGAGGGAGGGCGCAATGGACCAGTCGTTTTCCCCACCGCGCGGCGCGGAGGAGACGCCCACGCCGATCGTCATCGTCGGCCATGTCGATCATGGCAAATCGACTTTGATCGGCCGGCTGCTGCATGAGACCGGCAATCTCCAGGCCGGCCGCCTCGAGGCCGCGCGCGCCTCCAGCGAGCGGCGGGGCCTGGCCATGGAATGGTCGTTCCTGCTCGATTCGTTGCAGGCCGAGCGCGACCAGGGGGTGACGATCGATGCCACCCGGCTGCCCTTCGTGCTGCACAACCGTCCTTTCGTCATCGTCGATGCGCCCGGCCACCGGCAATTCCTGCGCAACATGATCACCGGCGCCGCCGGTGCCGCCGCCGCCGTGCTGGTGGTGGATGCCGCCGAAGGGGTGCGCGAGCAGACCCGCCGGCACGCCATGCTGCTGCGTCTGATCGGGCTACGCCAGGTGATCGTGCTGCTGAACAAAGCCGATCTGCTCGATTTCGACGCGGCGCGCATCGCCGCCGCCAGTGCTGCCATCGGCGCGCTGCTGACGCAGCTCGATCTC
>DAHXNW010000337.1 GCA_027365195.1 Acetobacteraceae bacterium | reverse complement strand
CGGCTGGAGGCGGAACTGGTGCGCCGGGGCTTGCGCGTCTCGGCCGATCCCGCCGCGCGGATGATGCTGCGGCGCGCCTTGGGCGAGGTGCGCACCGGCAGCCGGGTGCGCGTCGCCTATGCCACCGGCTGGCAGGGCGATACGGCGGCGCCCGCCTTCCTGCTGCCCGATGGCACGCTGTTGGGGGAGGCAGCCGAGGCGGTGGTGCTGCACAACCCGGCGGCCGATGCGGCGCAACGCTGCGGCCTCATCGGCACGCTGGAGGGCTGGAAGGCCGAGGTGGCGGCGCTGGCGGCGGGCAATCCGCTGCCGGTCTTCTGCATCGCCGCCGGCCTTGCCGGGCCGCTGCTGCATCTGGCGGGCGATGCCGGAGGTGGCTTCCACCTATACGGCGGATCGAAGCGCGGCAAGACGCTGGCGTTGCAGATGGGGCTTGCCGTTTGGGCGCTACCGTATAAGGCCGGCGGCGCGCTGCGCGACTGGCGCAGCACCGCGAACGCGCTGGAGGCGGCGGGCGAGGAATGCACGGATGGACTGCTGACGCTTGATGAGTTGCATCAGGCGAACCCGGCCGAGGTGGCGGCGGCCTGCTACATGCTGGCCGATGGCGCCGGCAAGGGCCGCCTGAAACGCGATGCCAGCGCGGCAAGGCGGCGGACGTGGCGCGCCTTCGTGCTTTCCACCGGCGAGCATGATCTGGCAACGGCGGTGGCACGGGCGGGGCAAAAACTCCCCGCCGGGGCGGAGGTGCGGCTGCCATCCATTCCGGTTGGCGACGTGGCAGAAGCTTGGCCCGCGTTGCACGGCCGCGCCGATCTGCCGGCGCTGGGTGGCGTGATCCATCAGGCGCTGCACCGCCAGCACGGCACCGCCGCCCGCGCCTTCATCGAGCGGCTGGCAACAGAGCGGGCGCGCGATCCCGCCGGGCTGGTGGCCTTCCTGGAGGCCGTGCGCGAGAGGTTCACGGCACGGCTGCCGCAAGCGGCCGATCCGCAGGTGCGCGACGTGGCGCGGCGCTGCGCCCTGGTGGCGACGGCGGGGGAACTCGCCGCACGCTGGGGCATCGTGCCCTGGCCAACGGCCGAGGCGGAGGCGGCATGCGTTACGCTGCTGGCGGGATGGCTTGCCCGCCGCCTTGGCGGTGCGGGAGGCGCCGAGACGGCCGCGCAGTTGGAGCGGGTGCGCACGGCCCTGGTGCAGCATGGTGCGGCGCGCTTTACCGTGCTGTTCCGCTCCGACGATGGGAGTTGGTATGAGGGGCACCCCGATCGCCCGGTGCTCAATCGGATCGGCTGGCGCAAGCGCGATGGTGAGCGCGACGAATACCTGATCCCGTCTGATACCTGGCGCACCGAGATATGCGCACCCGCCGGCCTGGACCATGCCGAAACTGCCCGCACGCTTGCGGCCAGCGGCTATCTGCGGCGCGGCGGGGAAAGAAACCTGATGGCGCGCGAGCGGCTGCCGGGGATGGGCGCGCTGCGCGTCTATGCCATCAGCGCTGCGCTGCTGGAAACGGG
>DAHXNW010000149.1 GCA_027365195.1 Acetobacteraceae bacterium | reverse complement strand
CCGCTCTACTCGGTGCAGCCTGCCTCGCACAGCACGCTATGCAGCGCTTCCACCGGCACGTCCCGATCGGTGAAGGCAGCCCCGATGCCGCGCGCCAGCACGAACATCATCCGCCCGTCGCGGGTTTTCTTGTCGCGGCGCATGTGCGCGATCAGCCGGTCAGCGGAGAACCGCCGGTTCAGTTGCGACAATTCCGCCGGCAGGCCGACCGCTGCGAGATGCGCCTCCACCCGTTCCGCGTCGGCGATAGCGCAGTAGCCGAGCCGCGCCGACAGGCGCAGGGCAAGGCCGAGTCCGACGGCCACCGCCTCGCCGTGCAGAATCCCACCGTAGCCGATCTCGGCCTCCAGCGCATGGCCGAAGGTATGGCCGAGATTGAGCAGGGCACGGCCGTCGCTCGCACGCTCCTCGCGCTCGTCGGCGCCGACCACCGCGGCCTTGAAGCGGCAGGCCCGCAGGATCGCCTCGGCCTGCGCCTCCCGCGCGCCGCCGACCACCGCCGCGCCGTTGATCTCGCACCAGTCGAAAAACGCCTTATCGCCGATCAGTGCGGCCTTGAGAATTTCGGCGTAGCCGGCGCGCAATTCGCGTGCCGGCAGGGTGGCGAGCGTCGCGGTATCGGCCAGCACCAGGCGCGGCTGATGGAAGGCGCCGAGCAGGTTCTTGCCCTGGCGCGTGTTCACCCCGGTCTTGCCGCCGACACTCGAATCCACCTGCGCCAGCAGCGTCGTCGGCAGTTGCACGAAGGGCAGGCCGCGCAGCGTGGTGGCGGCGGCGAAGCCGGCCAGATCGCCCACCACCCCGCCGCCAAGGGCGAGCACCATGGTGCCACGATCGACGCCGGCCTCCAGCAGCGCGTTCACCACCTGGCCGTAGTGCTCCAGACTCTTGGCGGTCTCGCCCGGCGGGACGACGATCTCCTGTGCGGCGATGCCACTCGTCGCCAGGCTCTCGCGCAGGGGGGCGAGATGCAGTGCGCCGACCTGCGCATCGGTCACGATCATCACCCGCCGCTGCGTAAGGAGCGAGGTAAGCCACGCGCCGGCGCGGGCGAGCAGCCCATGGCCGATCACGACCTCATAGGCGCTGCTCGTGAGTTGCACCGGCAGAACCTGCGGTGGGCGCCAGTCGAGCAGGGCGGCGAGCACGCGCGCGGTGGTCTTGTCCGGTGGCTCGTTCTCGCAATCGACCGTCAGATCCGCCTCGGCATAGAACGGATAGCGCTGTGTCATGAGGGATTGCAGGATCGCGCCCGCATCGCCGCCGGCGAGCAGCGGACGGTGCTCGCGCCCGCTCACCCGCGCGAGCAGCACCGCGAGCGGCGCGCGCAGCCAGAGCGAGACCGCCTGCCGGCGCACCGCTGCACGTGTCTCGGCGTCGATGAAGGCGCCGCCGCCGCTCGCCAGCACGATCGGCGGGCCGGCGAGCAGCCGCGCGATCACCCGGCGCTCGCCGTCGCGGAACTCGCGCTCGCCATAGCGGGCAAACAACTCGGCGATCGTGCAGCCGGCGGCCAGCTCGATCTCGGCATCGGCATCGCGGAACGCCAGGCCGAGTCGCGCGGCGAGCCGGCGGCCGATGCAGGTTTTGCCGGCGCCCATCAGGCCGACCAGCACGATGCTGCGCCCGGCCAGAGCCGCCGGCAGCGTGCCGGGGGAGGCGGGATCGAGGGAAAGGTTGCGCGTCATGACGGCGGAAGCTAGCACAACATCTTCCGCCATGGCCAAGGTAGCCGCATGCGCACCGCGTTGCTGATCGTCGTTCTGCTCGGGCTGTTGGTCGCGGCCGGCGGGGTGTTGTTTCTCGGCGCCTTTCCGCCGCAGCCGCATACCCACGCGGTGCAGGAAATCCTGCCGAATGACCGGTTCAAGACGCCCTGATACCCTGAGCGGCGCGCATCGGCTCGAGGCGTTTCTCGAAATGCTGGCCGCCGAGCGCGCGGCGGCGGCCAACACCATCGCTGCCTATCGCGCCGATCTACAGGCGCTGGCGGGGTTTCTCGCGGCCCGGGGCGAGGGCCTGGAGAGTGCCGCGCCGGAGGCATTGCGCGCGGCGCTGGCCGAGGCCGCCGCGCAGGGATTGTCGGCCCGCACGCAGGCGCGGCGGCTGTCGGCGATGCGGCAGTTCTATCGTTTTCTGCTGCGCGAGGGCATGGCAGAGAGCGACCCGACGCTGCGGCTCGATGCGCCGCGGGTGAGGCCCGCTTTACCGAAGGATCTGAGCGAGGCGGAGGTCGCCGCCCTGCTCGCCGCTGCTGCGGCAATGCCGGGGCCACGCGGGCCGATGCTGCTCGCGGCGCTGGAGATCCTCTATGCCTCCGGGCTGCGGGTGTCCGAACTGCTGGCCTTGCCGCGCGAGGCGTTGGCGCGCGATGCGGAGGTGCTGCTGGTGCGCGGCAAGGGCGGGCGCGAGCGGATGGTGCCGCTCTCGGCGCCGGCGCGCGCGGCGGTGGCGCTGCTGCTGGCGGGGCGCAAGCAGAGTTCACGCTGGCTGTTCCCCGGCCGTGATCCACGCCTGCCGATGACACGGCAGGGCTTCGCGCTGTTGCTCAAGCCGCTGGCCATGGCGGCGGGTATCGCGCCCGAGCGCCTCTCGCCGCACGTGCTGCGGCATGCCTTCGCCTCGCATCTGCTGGCGCATGGCGCCGATCTGCGCAGCCTGCAGACGCTGCTCGGCCATGCCGATATCGCCACCACGCAGATCTACACCCA
>DAHXNW010000108.1 GCA_027365195.1 Acetobacteraceae bacterium | reverse complement strand
CGGGTGCCGGAGCTGATGCCGCGCGAGGCGGCGCAGGCAGCGCATATGAAAATCGATCAGGCCGCCCCGATCGCAACGGTCGATGAATTGCCGGCCTATGACGCGATCATCTTCGGCACGCCGACCCGCTTCGGCAACATGGCTGCGCAGATGCGCAACTTCCTCGACCAGACCGGCGGTCTTTGGGCGCAGGGCAAGCTGATCGGCAAGATCGGCAGCGTGTTCGCCTCCACCGCGAGCCAGCACGGCGGGCAGGAGACCACCATCACCTCGTTTCACACCACCTTGCTGCATCACGGCATGATCATCGTCGGCGTGCCCTATGCGGAACCGGGCCTGACCAAGCTCGACGAGGTTTCCGGCGGCACGCCCTATGGCGCGACCACCATCGCCGCCGGCGACGGCTCGCGCCAGCCTTCGGCCAATGAGTTACAGATCGCCCGCTTCCAGGGCGCGCATGTGGCCAAGCTCGCGGCCAAGCTCGCGGGTTGAGCCGGCGCGCCGGGTTGGTCGGCGGCGGCGCGCAAACCTAGCTTGTGCGCCAGGTGGGTCGGCGGAGGCGCGTATAACGCATAAGATCCGGGTCGCGCGCGGCCCGGATCAGCCCGCCTTCGCCACCCGCCCGCCGAGATAGGCGGCGCGCACCTCTTCATTGTTCCATAATTCCGCCGGCGCGCCGGAAACCGCGAGCCGCCCGGTCTCCAGCACATAGCCGCGATCGGCGATCGAGAGCGCCACCCGCGCGTTCTGCTCCACCAGCAGCACCGTCGTGCCGGTCTCGCGAATCTGGCGGATGATGCGGAACACCTGCTGGACGATCAGCGGCGCGAGGCCGAGCGAGGGCTCGTCGAGCAGCAGCAGCGTCGGTTTCGCCATCAGCCCGCGGGCGAGTGCGAGCATCTGCTGCTGGCCGCCCGAGAGCGTCCAGCCCGGCGCGTCGGCGAAACGGACGAGATCGGGGAACAGCGCGAACATCGCGCTCGCATCCTGCGCCATCTCGGCGCGCGAGGCGCGGCGGTTGGAGGCGCCGAGCAGGATGTTCTCGCGCACGCTGAGGCCGGGAAACACCCGCCTCCCCTCCGGCACATGGGCGATGCCGAGCCGCACCACCCGCTCGGGATGCAGCCCGCCGATCGGCTGGCCATCGAACAAAATGGTCCCGCCGGCCGGACGCAGCAGGCCCGAGATCGCCCGGAGCGTGGTCGATTTGCCCGCTCCATTGGCGCCGAGCAGGGCGACGATCTCGCCGCGCGCCACACTCAGGCTCACCCCGCGGAGCGCCTGCACCGCGCCGTAGGCGGCATCCACCTCGCGCAGTTCAAGCAAACTCATGCCCCGCCTCCTCACCGAGATAGGCGGCGACCACCTCGGGATGGCGCAACACCTCGGCCGGCGTGCCGTCGGCGATGCGCTTGCCGAAATTCAGCACGGTGATGCGATCGGCCACCTGCTCCACCAGATCCATGTCATGCTCGATCAGCAACAGCGTCACGCCGAGGCCGCGCAGCCGGTCGAGCAACTGGCCGAGCGCCTGTTTCTCGGTGAGATTGAGGCCGGCGGCCGGCTCGTCGAGCAGCAGCAGCGCGGGGTTGCCGGCGAGTGCGCGGGCGATCTCCACCATCCGCTGATGGCCATAGGGCAGCGAGGCGGCGATCGCGCCGGCGCGATCGGCAAGGCCGACGAAATCGAGCGCGGCCGCCGCCCGTTCGGCCGCCTGCGCGCCGCCGGCCGCCTGCGCGCCGATCAGCACGTTCTCGAAGGCGGTGAGGCTGTGGAACAGGCGGATGTTCTGAAACGTCCGCCCCAACCCGGCGGCGGCGAGCAGATGCGGCGCGTGGCCGGCGACCTCGCGCCCGGCGAGGCGCACGCTGCCCCCGGTCGGCCGGTAGAGGCCACTCAGCACATTGAGCGTGGTCGTTTTGCCCGAGCCGTTCGGCCCGATCAGCGCATGCACCTCGCCGGCCAGCACCCGCAGATCGACCCCGTCCACCGCCCGCAGCCCGCCGAAATGCTTGGCCAGCCCCACCACTTCGAGCAGCGCGCCTTCCCCCGCCGCACGGCCGAGGACGAGGCCGCCGGGCTGCGGCATCGCCACCCGGCGCGGCCGCAGCCCGGCGAGAAAACCCCAGATGCCGGCCGGCATGAACACCATGATCAGGATCACCGCGAGGCCATAGACGGCGAGATAGAACTGCCGCAGGAAACGCAGCCACTCCGGCAGCAGCACCAGGAGTGCGGTGCCGATCACCGAGCCGGTTGCCGCCTCCACCCCGCCGAGCAGCGCCATGGTGAGCAGCACGACGGAATCGTCGAAGGAAAACTGATCCGGGCTGATGTAGCGGAAGGCACCGGCGAACAGCCCGCCGCCGAGGCCGCCGAGCAGCGCGCTCAGCGCGAAGGCGATGATCTTCACCCGATAGGTGTTGACGCCCACCACGCTGGCGGCCAGCTCGTTGTCGCGCACCGCTTGCATCGCGAGGCCCAGCGGACGGCGCTTCAGCGCGCCAACCGCCCAGGCGGTGGCGAACAGGACGAGGAGGCAGAGGGCGAGATAGCGCGGTGCCGCGACCAGCCCCGTCGGGCGCGGGATGTTGGCCACCCCGTCCGGCCCATGCGTGAGACCGACCCAGTTGGTGAGCACCAGGGTGAGGATCTCCTGGAAACTGATCGTCACCATGGCGAGGTAATGGCCGCCGAGCTTCAATGTGGAACCGCCGAGCAGCACGCCGAAGAGGCCTGCGAGCAGCGTGCCGAGCGCAAGCGCGGCGAAGAAGGAGAGGCCGAGGCCGGTGCTGCCCAGCGCCACGCCATAGGCGCCGATGCCGAAGAACGCCGCCTGCGCCAGCGAGATCTGCCCGGTGTAGCCGAGCACGATGGTGAGGCCGAGCACGGCGATGGCATAGGTCGCCGCCTGCATCAACAACTTGATCAGATAGTCATCGAGCGGGGCCACCAGCCCGAGGACGACACAGGCCGCCGCGCCGAGCAGTGCGAGAGCCGGATTTTTCATGCTTTTTGCGACACTTTCTCGCCGAACAGCCCCTGTGGGCGCAGCAGCAGAAAGGCGAACAGCAGCACGAAGGCATAGGCATCCTTATACGGCACCGAGATGTAGAAGGCGCCGAAGGTCTCGATCACGCCGATCGCAAGCCCGCCCGCGATGGCGCCGGGGATGTCGCCGAAGCCGCCGATGATGCTGGCGGCGAAAGCCTTCAGCGCGATCTGCGCGCCGAGGCCGACCGAGACGAACAGGATCGGCGCCACCAGAATGCCGGCGATGCCGCCGAGGACCGCGGAATAGACGAAGGTGAGCATGATCATCCCGGCCACCGGAATGCCGAGCAGGCTCGCCATCTCCTTGTCCTGCGAGGTCGCCTGTAATTTCTTGCCGAGCAGCGTGCGCTCGAAGAACAGATATTGCAGCACCACCAGAACCAGGGTGATGGCGATGATGGCGAGATACTGGCTATCGAGGAACAGCCCGCCGAAATTCAGCCCGGGCAGATCGGTGAGGCCGGGCAGCGTCGCCGGCTCCGGCCCGTAGGTCGCCAGCACGCCGTTGGTGAGCAGGATCGAGGCGCCGATGGTCGAGATCACCACCGGCAGGAAAGAGCGATGGCGCAGCGGGTAATAGACGCCGAGATTGAACAGCGCGCCAAAGAGCGCCATCGCCGCGAGCGTGAGGAGGATGCCGAGCCAATAGGGCAGGCCGAGGCCCTCGGTGGTGATCACCATGCCGAAGGCGCCGAGCATGGCGAACTGGCCTTGGGCGAAATTCACCACGTTGGTGGCGCGATAGATCAGCACGAAGCCGAGCGCCACCAGCGCATAGACCGCGCCGATGCCGATGCCGGTGAACAGCAGTTGGAGCGCGATGCTCACGGCGCGTCGATCAAGGCTTGGGGAAATCGACGCGCTTCACGAAGACGATCTTGCCGTGGTCGTTATGCACCACGTTGTAGCCATGCAGGCCGTCGCCCTGGGCATCGAAATCATAGGTTCCCTCGACCCCCTTGTAGCCCTGGATGGCGAGGATGGCGGCGCGCAACTTCGCCGGCTCGGTCGTTTTCGCCGCCGCGATGGCGATCGCCGCGAGATGGATGGAGTCATAGGTCCAGCCGCCGAAATTATCCGCCGGCACATGGTGCAGGGCGAGGTATTTCTCGGCGAATGTATGCGTCTCGGGGCTCGAATCGGCGTTGAAATCGGCCACCCCATAGGTGCCCCACAGCGCCGGCCCGGCCAGATGCAGCGCCGCCGTATCGGCGATCGAAGGCGAGCCGACCCAGGTGGTGCGCAGGCCGAACTGGCGCGCCTGGCGGGCGAACACGCCGAGATCCTGCTCGAAGGTGAAATAGCTACCGATCGCGTCAGCACCGGAATTCTTCACCGACAGCACCACCGGGGTGAAATCCGCCGCCTGATTGGGATAGGATTGCTGGGTGATCGGCTTGATGCCGAGTGCTGCCAGATCGGCGGTCAGCAGCCGCGCACCGGAACTGCCGAAGGCGTCGGAGGAGCTGATGATCGCCCATTTCTGCAAATGCAGCGTCTCCACGCCGAAGGCCGCGATCACCTTGGCGGAATAGCTGTCGTTCGGCCGCGCGCGGAACAGCCACGGGTCGCCCGCCTGGGTGAGCAGCGGGTCGGTGCCGCCGAAGAACACCGGCTTGGCGACTCGGCGCACGTCGGGGTCCATCGCATGCACCTGGGTGGAGCGGATCGAGCCGAGAAAGACCGCGATCTGCGGGTCGCTCGCCAGCCGGTTGAAGGCGGCGACGATGCCGGGGTTGCTGGTCTGGTCATCCTCGATCACCAGCTTCAGCTTGCGGCCGAGCACGCCGCCGGCCGCGTTCACCTCGGCCACCGCCATCTCGGCGCCCCATTGCGCATAGCGCCCCGACTCCGCCGCCGCCCCAGTGAGCGGGGTCGCCATGCCGATCAGGATGTCCTGCGCCCGCGCGGTAGATGTCAGCACACTGCCGATGAGGGCCAAACCGGCGAGCGGCAGACCGGCGAGGGCGGCGCGGCACCGGCTGTGGCCGTGATGATGCGGCATGGCTGGTCTCTCTCCCCGAGTTTTTCTGCGCCGATCGAACACGCATCGCCCGCGCCCGTCAATCCGGGGATGGCGGCGGACTGGCGCGCAAGGCGGCGATCTCGGCGCGCAGGGCCTGGATTTCCTGCGCCGCCGCCGCGGCGGCGGCATGGGCGTTGGCGGCGAGTTCCTGCACCGCGTCGAGTTCCTCGTGGCGCACCAGATCGAGCCGGCGCAGTGCCTCGTCGATCTGCGCGCGCACCAGCGCCTCGGCCTCCTCGCGCAGCCCGGCGAAGGCGGCGAAGGCACCGCCGGCGATGCCGGCGAGGTCGTCGAAGAAGTGGGGGCGGTCGCTCATGGCTGGCATCCTCTGGCTGAAATCCGGCTATCGCGCGAACCGGGAGGTTGGTATAACGCGCGCCATGATATTGGTCACGGGTGGCGCGGGTTTCATCGGCTCCAACCTCGTCGCGGCGCTGGTGGCGCGCGGTGAGCCGGTGGTGGTGTCGGATTGGCTCGGCGCGGCCGGCAAATGGCGCAATCTCGGCCGGCACGCGCCGGACCAGATCATCGCACCGGAAGATCTCGACGATTTCCTCGCCGGACATCCGCCGGTCGAGATGCTGTTCCACCTCGGCGCGGTGAGCGAGACCACGGCGGTCGATGGCGATGCGGTGTGGCGCGCCAACGTCGCCCTCTCGCAGCGGCTTTGGCGCTGGTGCACCGGGCGCAGCGTGCGCCTGGTCTATGCCTCCTCGGCGGCGACCTATGGCGATGGCGCGGCGGGGTTCGAGGATGACGCGAGCCCGGCCCATCTGGCGACACTGCGCCCGCTGAACCTCTACGGCTGGAGCAAGCACGCCTTCGATTGCTGGGTGGCGCGGCAGTTGCACCATGGCGAGGCGCGGCCGCCGCAATGGGCGGGGCTGAAGTTCTTCAACGTCTATGGCCCGAACGAATACCACAAAGGCTCGATGATCTCGGTGGTGAAGGTCAAGCACGACGAAATCGTGGCCGGCGGCCGGCCCCTTCTGTTCCGCGCCGACCGCCCGGGCCTCGCCGACGGCGCGCAGGCGCGCGATTTCATCTGGATCGACGACGTGGTGGCGGTGCTCCTCTGGCTGCTCGACACACCGCGCGCGCAGGGGCTGTTCAACGTCGGCACCGGGCAGGCGCGCAGCTATCTCGATCTCGCGCACGCCGTATGCGCCGCCGCCGGGGTGGCGCCGGAGGTCGACTTCATCGACATGCCGGAGCGGCTGCGCGGACAGTATCAATCCTTCACCGAGGCGCGGATCGAGCGGCTGCGCGCCGCCGGGTTCAACGGTCAGTTCACCACGCTCGAAGCCGGCATTGCGCGTTACGTGCAGGGCTTCCTGCGCCAGCCCGATCCATACCGGTGATACCGGTTCTGCTGTTTCCGGGGTTCGATCCGGTGGCCGTGCATCTCGGGCCGTTTGGCATTCGATGGTATGCGCTCGCCTATATCACCTCGCTGCTGCTCGGCTGGCGACTGCTGCTGCGCCTTGCCGCCGCGCGCCCCTCGGTCGCGACGCCGTTGCAGGTGGACGATTTCCTCACCTGGGCGACCCTGGGCGTGGTGCTCGGCGGCCGCTTCGGCTACGTGCTGTTCTATCAGCCGATGGTCTATCTGCACCATCCGCTGGCGGCGCTCGCGGTGTGGCAAGGCGGGATGAGCTTTCACGGCGGCGCGCTCGGCGTGATCGCGGCCCTGGTGCTCTACACGCGCCGCCAGCGGATCGATCTGCTGGGCTTCGCCGATCGTCTCGTGGTGTGCGTGCCGATCGGTCTCGGCCTCGGGCGGCTGGCGAATTTCGTCAACGGCGAATTATGGGGCCGGCCGGCGCCGGCGTGGCTGCCCTGGGCGATGATCTTTCCCAACGGCGGCCCGGTGCCGCGCCATCCGAGCCAGCTCTATCAGGCGCTGATGGAGGGGCTGATCCTGTTCGCGCTGCTCTATGGGCTGTCGCGGCGCGAGGCGGTGCGGGCGCATGGCGGCCTGCTCAGCGGCGTCTTTCTCGCTGGCTACGCCATCGCGCGCATCATCGGCGAGATGTTCCGCCAGCCCGATCCCTTCCTCGGCTATCTGTGGGAGGGGGCGACGATGGGGCAATTGCTCAGCCTGCCGATGCTGCTCGTCGGCATCGGCCTGATTGTGCACAGCCGCCGCCAGCGCGTGCTCGCGGCCTGATGCAGCGTCTCGACGATTTCATGGCGGCGGCGAATGCGGCCTATTACGCCCATCATGATCCCTACGCCGATTTCACCACCGCGCCGGAGATCAGCCAGGTGTTCGGCGAGTTGCTCGGCCTCTGGGCGGCGGTGGTATGGCAGGGTCTCGGCGCGCCCGATCCGGTGCTGCTCGCCGAGGCCGGACCAGGGCGCGGCACGCTGATGGCCGACGCGCTGCGCGCCATCGGGCAGGCGATGCCGGCGTTTCGTGCCGCCCTGCGACTGCATCTGGTGGAAACCTCCCCTGCCCTGCGCGCGCGCCAGGCGGCGGCGCTGCCGGCAGCGACATGGCACGCACGCATCGAGACGCTGCCGCACGGCCCGTTGATCCTGCTCGCCAACGAATTTCTCGACGCCCTGCCGATCCGCCAGTTCGTCCGCCGTGGCGCCGGCTGGTGCGAGCGCTACGTCGCCGACGGCCGGTTCGTCGAGCGCCCGACGGACGGACCGGAGCAGAGCGCCGGCGAGGGTGAGGTGGTGGAGTGCTGCGAACCGGCGCGCGAACTGGTGGCAGCCCTCGCCGCGCGGCTGGTGGCGCAGGGCGGGGCCGCGCTGTTCCTCGACTATGGCCCGGCCGAGAGTGCCGTCGGCGACAGTTTTCAGGCGATGCGCGCTGGCCGCCCGGCCGATCCACTGGCTGCCCCGGGTGAGGCGGATCTCACCGCGCATGTCGATTTCGCGGCCCTGGCGCGGGTGGCGCGGGCGGCCGGCGCCACGGTGCACGGGCCGCTGGCGCAGGGCATCCTGCTCACCCGCCTCGGGCTCTATCCCCGCGCGCGGGCGCTGGCGCGCGGGCAGGAGCCGGCGCGGGCGGCGGCATCGATGGCGGCGGTGCAGCGGCTCGCCGAGCCACAATGGATGGGGCGGCTGTTCCAGGCGCTGGCCCTCACCGCACCCGGCGTGCCGGCGCCACCCGGCTTTGCCGCATGAGCGCCGAATTCATCGCCTGCGCGGCACTGCCGACCCGGCATGGCTTCTTCACCCGGCGCGGCGGCGTCTCCGAAGGCCCCTACGCCAGCCTGAATTGCAGTCTGTCGAGCGGCGACGATCCGGCGGCGGTGGCGGAAAATCGCGCCCGCGCCGCCCGCGCGCTCGGCGCCGATCCAGCCATGCTCGTCGGGCTGACCCAGGTGCATGGCATCGAGGTGGTGCGGGTCACGGCGCCCTGGGCGCCCGGCGCCGGGCCGCGCGCCGATGCGATGGTCTCGGCAACGCCCGGCATCGCGCTCGGCATCGTCACCGGCGATTGCGCGCCGGTGCTGTTCGCCGATCCGCAGGCCGGGGTGATCGGCGCCGCCCATGCCGGCTGGCGCGGCGCGCTGGCCGGGGTGCTCGAAGCGACACTTGCCGCGATGGCCGAACTCGGCGCCGATCCGGCGCGGGTGATCGCCGCCATCGGCCCCTGCATCGGGGTGAAATCCTATGAGGTCGGCGCCGACCTGCGCGATGCGGTGCTGGCGCGCGACCGCGCCGACCGGCGGTTTTTCACCGATGGCGCGCGCCCCGGCCATTGGCAGTTCAATCTGGCGAATTACTGCAAGGCGCGGCTGGCCGATGCCGGCGCCGGCATGGTCGGGCGGCTGATCGGCGATACCTGCGCCGATGCCGAACGGTTTTTCTCGCACCGCCGGCGCACGCTCGGCGAGGGCGGGCCGATCGGCCATCAACTCTCGATCATCTGGCGCTGAACCATGCGATTGTGGGCATCGGCGGGACGGCTCGCGCGCTCACTGTTGGGATTGACGCTGTTGCTCGCCGGGTGCGGCGATCTGCCGCGCCCGTTCGAGGGCCATCCCGGCCGCACCGCCGCGCGGCTCGCGCAGCCGCCGCCCGCGCGCCTCGCGGTTCCCGCCCCGACGGCAGCGTTGCTCAGCGGGCAGGCGAGCGCGCAATTCGCGACCGCTCTGGTCGATGCGCTGGTCGCGCAGGAAGTGCCGGCGGTGGCGCATGCGAGCGGCCCGGGCGACTGGCGGCTGGTGATCGGCGCGGAATTGCAGGGTGGCGTGGTACTGCCGGCGTTCACCGTGCAGGACGCCAAGGGCGCGCCGCAGGGCAGCGTACAGGGCGCCCCGGTGCCGGCGGCGGCCTGGGCGGCGGGCGATGCGGCAACGCTTGCGGCCAGCGCGGCGCAGGCCGGCCCACGCATCGCCGATCTGCTCACCAGCATCGACGCCAAGCGCAAGGCGAGCGACCCCAACAGCCTGTTCAATCGCCCGGCGCATGTCGCGGTGATCGACGTGACAGGCGCGCCCGGCGATGGCGATAGCGCGCTCACGCGACAGATGCGGCTCGAAATCCCCCGCCTCGGCGAACAGGTGCAGGACGCGCCGGAGGGCGCCGATTTCGTCGTCGCCGGCCAGGTGCACACCGCCCCCGCCGCCGAGGGCAATACGCGGGTGGAAATCCAATGGGTGGTGACCGACGCCAGCAAGCGCGAACTCGGCCGCATCGTGCAGCTCAACGACGTGCCGCCCGATTCGGTGAGCGGTTATTGGGGCGATATCGCCGTGGTCGTGGCGCAGGAGGCGGCGAGTGGGGTGAAATCGGTCATCCTCAAGCAGACCGGCGGCCGCACGCCCGGTGCGGCGCCGGGTACGACGCCGGCAGGCGTGCCCCCAACCCTGCCGCCGCTCGATGGCACTATCGTTCTACCTAAGCCACAAAAATCCGGATAGGGCCATCACGCCTTGGCGAGAAAGCCGCCGTCCACCGGGATTGCCGCACCGGTGACGAAATCGGCGTTGTCGCTGGCGAGAAATACCGCAGCACCAGCGAGATCTTCGGCGCGGCCCCAGCGGCCGGCCGGGGTGCGCGCGAGCACATGAGCGTGCAAGCCATCGACCTGCGCGCGCGCCGTCACCGTCATGTCGGTGTCGATCCAGCCGGGCAGGATCGCGTTCACCTGGATGTGGTCGGGCGCCCAGGCGGCGGCGAGCGCCTTGGTGAGTTGCACGATGCCGCCCTTGCTCGCCGCATAGGCGGCGCTGTACGGCGCGCCGAGCACCGACATGATCGAGCCGATGTTGATGATCTTGCCGCCTTTCACCTTGAGCGCCGGATAGGCCGCCTGGCTGAGCAGGAAGGCGCTGGTGAGGTTGCTGTCCAGCACCGCATGCCAATCGGCCTC
>DAHXNW010000087.1 GCA_027365195.1 Acetobacteraceae bacterium | reverse complement strand
GGACGGCCCATCGCGCCGGCCAGATGGAGGATGGCGGTATCGACGCTGATCACCAGATCGAGGTTGGCGAGCAATGCCGCCGTCTCGCCGAAATCGGTGAGGGCGGCGCTGTGATCAACGAGCCCCGGCCAGGCGGCGAAGGCTGCCTGATCCCGCGGCGGAACCGGTTTTTGCAGGCTGATGAACTGCCAGCCGGCAAATGCCGCGAGCGGGGCGAGGCTGGCGAGCGGCATCGAGCGGCGGCGGTCGTTCGGGTGGCGTGGCCGGCCGGCCCAGGCAATGCCGACCCGGCGGCCGCGCGCGATACCGAGCCGCGCCGCCCAGGCGGCGATGCGATCGGGGTCGGCGGCGACATAGTCGCGCCTTCCGGGCAGATCGTCCGGCTCGATGTTGAACAGGAACGGCAGGCTGGAGAGCAGGCAATAGGCGGCATGGCCGGGGATTTCGTTCCAGCGGCTGAAGCTGCGCCCGACACCCGGCAGTTGCCCGAGCAGTGGCATCAGATCAGCGCTACAGCCGAGCAGCACCTCCTGGCAGCGCGCGGCGGCGAGCGGGATGAAGCGGGCGAATTGCAGCGAATCGCCGAACCCCTGATCGGCGATCAGCAGCAGCCGGTCGTTCGGCAGTTGCATGCCGTTCCACGCCGCGGCGACCATGCCGGGCAGTGTGCCCTTCGCCTGATCGAGTTGGTTGCGCCATTCGTATTCGCGCCAGCCGGGTTGGAACTCGCCACGCGCCAGCAGCATCTGGCCGACCGCGAGATGCGCCTCGGCATGGTTCGGCTCACGCGCCAGGGCGCCGCAGAAAGCCGCCATCGCCTCCGTGTGCTCGCCGCTGTCCATCAGCGCCTTGCCGAGAGTGACGAGGTGGCGCGCATGGCCGGGCTGCAAGCGCAACGCCTCGCGCGCCGTGGCGACCGCCTCGGGCAGCCGCGCCTCCAGCCGGTAGAGGCCGCTCAGATTGCCGAACCACGATGCAACCGTGCGATCGGCGCCGATCGCCTGCTCCAGCAGCGCGATGCCGCGCGGCAGATCGCCACGATGGCCGGCGATGGCGCCGAGCAGGGCGAGCGCCGGGGGATGATCGGGCGCGCTCTCCAGCATGTCCTGGCAGATGCCGGTCGCTTCGCCGATGCGTTTGGCGAGCATCGCCTGCTCGGCGCGCTGCAATTGCTCGCGCAGCGCCTGCGCACGGGCATCGGCGACGGCCGTTGCAGAGGAAGCGGCGGCGCTCACACCGGCGGCGAGGCGTTTTTCATGGCTTGTCCGCGCCTCGGCGTGGCCTGGGCGAACGGTGCGGCCAAGTGACGACGTGATCCTCCCACGCCCCGGCGGTGCGCTCGCTCACCACGCGGCCGCGCACCGAAACACCGGCCTTGTGCACGCTGTCCGGATCGCCCGACAGCAGCGGATGCCACGCCGCGAGGCCGCGCCCCTCGGCCACCCGGCGATAGGCGCAGGACGGCGGCAGCCAGTCGATCCGGCGCAGCGCGGCCGGGGTGAGTTGCACGCAATCGGGCACCTGTTGCCGTCGTCCGGCATAATCGGCGCAGCCGCAACCATGCAGATCGAGCAACCGGCAGGCGACATTGGTATAGGCGAGCGCGCCGCTCTCTTCGTCACGCAGCTTGTGCAGGCAGCAGCGGCCGCAGCGGTCGCACAGCGACTCCCACTCGGCGCGGCTCATCTGTTCGAGCGTCTTGGTCTGCCAGAACGGCAGCGCATCGGCGATCGGCGCGGTCATGGCTTCGCCGGCGCGGCCAGATCCTGCTGCTGCACCGGCGCGAGCGGCTGTGGCGTGTTATGGGTCGAGCCGGAGGGCGTGGCGGCCGGCGACTCGGCAGGCGCGGTCGCATCGGCATTGGCGAAGCGTTGCAGCATGGCGCGCAGCGGATCGGCGCCGGGGTTGTTCACCTGCATCTGCATCACGATCTGCCGCGCCGCCAGATCCTGCCCGTAATAGGCGCGGTTCCAGTCGGTATCGGAGGTGAGCAGGCTGCCGTTGAGCGAGACGCCGGCGAACAGGCCGCGATTTTTGGAATAGGCGACGATATCGGCGTGCAAGGCGAGAGCGGTCGCCCCCTCGATTCCCGAACCAAGGGTCGCGAAGGCGACCGAGGCGTCGCCACCCACCTTGAACTGGCTGTCCATCACCGCATTCAGGCCTTTTTCGGTGAGGATCATCATCATCAACTCGCCATCCTGCAGGCCGATCTGCAGCCCGACGCTGCCGGTGCCGATGCTGTAGAACGCCGGCGCGGACCAGGAACCGGCGCCATCGCGCGCCACCAGCACGCATTCCCCGCCGGAGCCTGCGATGATCAGCCCGAGGCGGAAGATGCGCGGACAGACCATCACTGCGCGGGCGCGGGCGAGCATGCTGATGCGGTCGTTAACGTTATCGCCGGTCAGCAAATCCTGGGTGGCGAGGGTTGCGCGATCGACCAGCGCCTGCTGCTTGGTCTGCGCCCGCGCGGCGAGCGGGAAAAGCAGCAGCAGGGCGACGAGACAGCAGCGCAGCATGAGCGGACTCCATCACTTGCAACGCTGTTTTGCACCGTTCGCGAGGAGTCTGGCAAGCAAGGCCAGGAAAGGTTACGCTCGGAAATAAGTGCGGCACCGGCCCGCGCCCCCACCCGGCCACCCATTCAGCATACTGTCGTGGGTGGCCGGGTGGGGGTGCGGGCCGGTGCCGCACTTATTTTCAAACAAACCCCAACACACTAGAGGTACACACCAGGGGTATTACCCCTGGTTGCACGCCTCGTCGTCTCTATGAGACGCCGGAGTTACTGGTTGCAGTTCAGATTGGCCGAAGCGAGATGGTTCGCCTGACCCTCGTCGGCCGAGGCGGTCGTCCAGTTGTGCTGGCCGGACTGCCCGGCCGCGAGTGCCGCGACCTGCTGATTCGCCTGACCCTTGTCGGCGGAGGCCGTCTGCTGGTTCGCCTGCCCCTTATCGGCGGAAGCGGTCTGCTGGTTGGCCTGCCCCTTGTCGGCGGAAGCGGTCTGCTGGTTGGACATACCCTTGTCGGCGGAGGCGGTCTGGTTCGGCGCCTTGATGCAGCCGAGGCCATCCTGGCCGGCCTGCGCCATCGAGCCGGACGCCAGAGCGGCGACGGCCACGGCCGCGAGTAAGAATGACTTCATGGTGATAATCCTGTCATAGAGAAAAACCGAGGCGACCTGGAGAGCCAATGACGCGGCAATCGTCGCAACCGGTCTAAGCTTCCATAACCACTTATTTAATGCGCTGCGAAACCGATTGTAAGCGGGACATGCGAGCGTTGCTGTTTCGTCATGCCGCCGTCATGCCGGCGTGAGCCGCAGCGCCGCCAGTACTTGCGCGCCATAGCGCTGCAATTTCGACGCACCCACCCCCTTGACCCGGCCGAGTTCGTCGAGCGAGGCCGGGCGCAGCGTGGCGATGTCGTGCAGCACGGCGTCGTGGAAGATGACGTAGGGCGGCAGGCTCTGCGCGCGCGCCTCTGCACTGCGCCAGAGGCGGAGCGCCTCGAATCCAGCCCCGCCCTGGCGCGGCCCGGATGGAACGTGTGCCGCCCCGCCCCGCCGCCGCGGTGGGGCGGCATCCTCGCGCAGCATCACCGCCACCTCGCCACGCAGGATCGGCCGCGCGACCTCCGCCACCAGCGAAAGGGTGGCATAATCGCCCTCCGCACAGGCCAGCGCGCCACGCGCGATCAACTGCCGGATGGCACCGCGCCAGAACGCCGCCGGCCGATCCCGCCCGATGCCGAACAGGGCGAGTTGGTCGTGCCGATGGCGGCTCACCGCCTCGCTCGCCTCGCCACGCAGCACGGCGGTGACATGGCCAGCGCCGAAGCGTTCGCCGGTGCGGTAGACGGCGGAGAGGATCTGCCGCGCCGCCTCGGTGCCATCACACACCGCCGGTGGCGCCGCGCAATTGTCGCAATGACCGCAGGGCTCGGCCAGCGTCTCACCAAAGCAGGCGAGCAGCCCCCGCGTGCGGCACGCAACCGTCTCGGCGAGCGCGATCATCGCCTCCAGCCGCTCGCGCATGACGCGCTGCTGCGCCTCGGGTGCAGTGGACTGCGCGAGCCAGTAGCGCGCGCGCGCGATATCCTCCCCGCCATACAGCAGCAGCGTCTGTGCCACTTCGCCATCGCGCCCGGCGCGGCCGATCTGCTGATAGAACGCCTCCGGACTGTCCGGCATGTCGAGATGCACGACGAAGCGCACGTCCGGCCGGTCGATACCCATGCCGAAGGCGATGGTCGCGACCATGACCACCGCCTCGCCGGAGCGGAAACGCGCGAGGCCGGCGCGCTTCGCCTCGGGCGGCAGGCCGGCGTGGAAGGCGATGGCCGTCAGACCCTCCTTCTGCAGCCTTGCGGCGGTGCGCTCGGTGCGCGCCCGGCTGCCGCAATAGACGATGCCGGTCTCGCCGCGCCGCTCGGCAAGGAAGGCCAGCAGTTGCGCCGTCTCGGCCTGTTTCGGCGCGGCGGCGAGATGCAGGTTGGCGCGGTGGAAGCTCGCCGCGAACACCTCTGCGCGCGGCATCGCCAGCGCCTCGAGGATGTCGGCGCGGGTGCGCGGATCGGCGGTCGCCGTCAGCGCGATGCGGGGAATGCCGGGGAAACGTTCGGGCAGGCAGGCGAGCCCTCGATAGTCCGGGCGGAACTCATGCCCCCATTGCGACACGCAATGCGCCTCGTCGATGGCGATCAGCGACAGCGCGACACCCGATAGCCGGTCGATCAGACCGCCGAGCAGCCGCTCGGGCGAGACATAGAGCAGATCGAGCTGCCCCTCCGCGATCGCGCGCAGGGTGGCGCGCAGCTCCGCCGGGTCACGCTCTGAATGCAGGCAGGCGGCGGCGACGCCGGCCTGCCGCAACGCCGCCACCTGATCGTCCATCAGCGCGATCAAGGGCGAGACGACGAGGGCGAGACCCGGGCGGCACAGCGCGGGCAACTGATAACAGAGACTCTTGCCGCCGCCGGTGGGCATCAGCACCAGCGCATCGCCACCGCCGATCACCCGCGCGACCGCCGCCCCCTGCAGGCCGCGAAACGCCGGGAAGCCGAACACCCGCAGGAGCACGGCGCGCGGATCGGTCCCCGCCTGCGCCGAGGCGGCGAGGGGCATCGATGCCGGCTGATGATTCACCGGCGCCGCCGCTAGAGCATGAGAGCGTTAGTCTGCACCGGCCCGCACCTGGACACCCACGACAATATACTGAGTGGGCAGCCGG
>DAHXNW010000068.1 GCA_027365195.1 Acetobacteraceae bacterium | reverse complement strand
CCGCGATTCCAGGAACTCATCAAAGCCAGCAGCACCAACGCGATCGCCACCGGCACCCAGCCGCCCTGCACGATCTTCAGTGAATTGGCGCCGAAGAAGACGCAATCGAGCGCCAAAAGCGGCGCGAACACCGCAAGCGTCACAGCGCGCGACCAGCCGAACTGGCGGCGGAACACCACCGTCGCCAGCAGCCCGGTGCAGATGAACGTGCCGGTCACTGCGATGCCATAGGCTGCGGCAAGATGGCCGCTGGTCTTGAAGGAAAGCACCAGGATCAGCACCATCACCGCCAGCATGACGTTGATCTGTGGCAGATAGATCTGTCCCTCTTCGGTGCCGCTGGTATGGCGCACCGTGAGCCGCGGCAGGAAGCCCAGTTGCACGCATTGCCGCGCGATCGAAAACACACCGGCGATCAGCGCCTGGCTCGCGATCACCGTCGCCGCCGTGGCGAGGATCACCATCGGCAGACGCAGCGGTTGCGGCACCAGCAGGAAGAACGGATTGCCCATCGCCGCGTGGTCGTGAATCACCAGCGCGCCCTGGCCGAAGTAGTTCAGCACGAGGCAGGGAAGGACGAAAAACAGCCAGGAGAGGCGGATCGGGTTGGCACCGAAATGCCCCATGTCGGCGTAGAGCGCCTCCGCCCCGGTCACCGCCAGCACCACCGAGCCGAGCACGATGAAGGCGAGCGCGCGATACTGCAGGCATAGTGCTACGCCATAGCCTGGCGAGAGCGCGTAAAGCACGAAAGGGTGGCGCAGAATGGCGAGCAGGCCGAGCACGCCGATCGCGGCGAACCACAGCGCCATCACCGGCCCGAACAGCCGCCCCATGTGGCCGATGCCGCGCGCCTGCACCGAGAACAGCGCCAGAACCACGAGCACGGCGAGCGGCATGACGTATTCGCGCATCCCTGGCGCGGAGACCTCGAGTCCCTCGAGAGCGGAGAGCACCGAAATCGCCGGCGTGATGGTGCCGTCGCCGAACAGCAGGCAGGTGCCGGTGATGCCGATGATGACGATCGCGCGCTTTGTGGCCGGCCGATAGCAGACCCGCTGCGCCAGCGCCATCAGCGCCGGAATGCCGCCCTCGCCGCGATTGTCGGCCCGCATCACCAGCAGAACGTATTTCACCGTCACCACCAGCATCAGCGACCAGAAGATGAGCGAGAGCACGCCCATGATCTCGAGATCGGCGACGCCGCCGGGCGGAAACTGCCGCAGGCTGGCTTGGAACGCGTAGAGTGGGCTGGGGCCGATGTCGCCATAGACGATGCCGAGCACGGCTACCACCCCGCCGAGACGCCAGGCCGGGCGGACGAGGTCGCCGGTGGTGCTCCCCGCGCTCACGGCCACTGGCCTGATGGCGAACGCGGCTGGCCCGAGCGGAACATCGGCGCAACCGCCGATCCGTTCGCTCGACAGGACGAGAGCCGTCTTCCTATCCGTTGCACGGGGCGGACGCATACGCTCCCCACCCCGTCCCTGGCAAGGGCGGGGGTTGCGGCTTTTTGCACGGCTGCGAAGAACGATTGTTGATCCGCCGCGTTGATGATATGTTAATCGGGCTACAAACAATTCCGCCGCCCGGCGCAAGCCGCCGGTGGATCATGACAGAGGACGCCTTTCTTGAAATCGCAGAAGAACGACCGCCAGCGGCAGCCACGCCGTCGCGGTTTCGACGACGACAATTTTTATGGCAACACCCCGGCCCCACCGCCACCGCTGGCAGGCTTCCGGGTCGCCTCCTCGGTTCCCGAGCTCCGCGCGACGGTGAAATGGTACAATGCGGAGAAGGGTTTCGGTTTCGTCGAGCTGGCAGATGGCTCGGGGGATGTGTTCCTGCACGCCAACGCGCTCCAGGCTTCCGGCCATCAGACCGTGAGTCCAGGGGCCACGCTCCAGGTTCGCGTGGGCCAGGGGCAGAAGGGAAGGCAGGTCGATCAGGTGGTCTCGGTCGATGAAGCGACCGCCGAGCGGGGCCACGGGGGTGGTTTCGCTGCCCGCTCCTCGGCCCCTCGCGCGCCTCGTCCGCCACGCGGGCCGGTCGATCTCAGCCAGGCGGTCGAGATGAGCGGTACCGTCAAATGGTACAATCCCGACAAGGGATTCGGCTTCATCACGCCGCAGGACGGCGGCAAGGACGTGTTCGTCCACGCCACCGCCCTCGAACGCGCCGGCCTGCCGCCGCTGCAGGAAGGCCAGACGGTGACCATGAAGATCGTCCAGGGCGCCAAAGGCCCCGAGGTCGGCGCTCTCAGCGCCTGAACCGATGGCGTCGCGGGCTGAAGCGTAACCGCTTCAGCCCGGACTGCCTCGCATCCTCTCCACCTGCGCCGGGCGCGGCGGCGCCGACGCGTTGCCCCAACTATTGCGGATATAGGCGAGCACGGCGGCGATTTCGTCGTTATCGAGCAGGCTGGCGAAGCCGGGCATCGCCGCTCCCGTCGGTGCCGCATCGGTCGCCGCCGCGCGTCCGCCCTCCAGCACGACGCGGATCAGCGTCTGTGGGCGTGGCGCCTGCACCACGGCACTGCCGCGCAACGCGGGGAATAATCCCGCTGTCCCCTCCCCTGCCCGGCCATGGCAGGCGGCGCAGCGGTCGAGATAGATCGCCTCGCCCGCCAGCGGCGTCGGCGCTGGCCGCACTGCCACTTCGGTGCGCGCTGGGCGGGCGAGCAGATAGACGGCCATCGCCCGCAGGTCTGTATCGCTGAGATGCGAGGTCGATCGTTCCACCACCTCCGCCATCGGGCCGGATGCGAGCTGCCCGCCGCCGCTGCCGGTGCGCAGGTAGGCGACGAGGCCGTCGATGCTCCAGCCGGCAAGCCCGGTGCGTGGCGCGGGCGTGAGGCCGGGCGCCCACCAGCCTTGCAGCAGCCCGCCCTGCAACGCGCGGCGGGTTTCATCGGCGCCGAACGCGTTCTTCGCGGTATGGCAAGCGCCGCAATGGCCGAGTCCCTCGACCAGATAGCCGCCGCGATTCCATGCGGCATCCTGTGCCGGATCGTCGTGCCAGACGCCGGGGCGGAAGAATGCCGCATCCCAGCCGCGCATCAGCGCGCGAATGTCGAAGGGGAATGGCAGAGCATCGGTCTGCACAGGGTTGCCGACCGGCGCGAGGCTTCGCAGATAGGCGTGGATCGCCGCGATGTCCTCGCCCCGCGCGCGGGTGAAATAGGGAAACGGACAGGCCGGATAAAGATATTTGCCGCCCGGCGCGATGCCGGCGCGCAGCGCACGGTCGAACGCCGCATCGCTCCAGCCGCCGATGCCGCTCGCCCGGTCCGGTGTGATATTGGCCGAGCGGAGGGTGCCGAACGGGGTGGCGATCGGCCGGCCACCGGCAAACGGCGCGCCACCCGGCGCGGTATGACAGGCGATGCAGTCGCCGACGGTCGCCAGATAGCGCCCGCGTGTCACCTCATCCGCCCGCGCCCCGCCGCCGAGCAGCGCAAGCAGCAGCAAGGCGACGATCCCCCTCATGCGAGCGGCCCGGGAGCGCGCAGATAGTGCCCGGTGATGGCGCTCGCCGCCCAGAGCGCCAGGGCACCGATGGTGCCGGTCGGGTTGTAGCTGCTGTTCTGCGGAAACGCCGAGCCGCCGAGCACGAACAGATTGGACACGTCCCAACTCTGCAGATAGCGGTTGACCACGCTGGTCTCGGGATGCGCGCCCATCGCGGCGCCGCCGACCACATGGGTGGTCTGATAGGGGCGGATGTCGTACGGCGCGTGGCGCTTGAACACCGCCATCCGGCTCGGTCCCATGGCGCGGCCGATGCCGGCCAGCCGGTCGGTGACGTACTCCGACATGCGCAGATCGTTCGGATGGAAATCGAACGTCATGCGCATCAGCGGGCGGCCATGGCGGTCGGTATAGCCGGGGTCGAGGTCGAGAAAGGCGCCGCGATGGCTGCTCGAACTGCCAGAGGCGACCAGCCCGAGGCTGCGGTTGTAATAATGCGCCGTCGCCGCCTTCCACGCCGCCCCCCAGCGCGGCGTGCCCGGTGGTGTGGGCCGCGCTAGGATCGGCCTGCCGTTGCTGGCAAGCTGCGTCAGCCAGGCGCCGCCGATGAAGCCCGCCGGCCCATGGTCGAAACTGTCGCCGTTGAAATCGTCGACCACCATGCCGAGGCCGCCGGCGCCGATGAACGGATTGAAAATCTTGTCTTCGAAGAACAACTGCACCGCCGAGACGGTCTGATAGGCGTAGTTGCGCCCCACCACGCCGGTGCCGGCGCGCGGCTCGTACGGCGCGCCGATGCCGGAGAGCAGCAGCAGGCGGACATTGTCGAGCATGAAGGCGCAGAGCAGCACCAGCTCCGCCGGCTGCTCCCATTCCTCGCCCTTGTCATCGACATAGACGACGCCGGTCGCGCGCTTGCCGGTGCTGTCGGTCACGATGCGCAGCACCTCGCAGCCGGTGCGCAGGCTGAGCGCCGGGCGGCGGGTGAGCACCGGCAGCAGCGTGGTCTGCGGACTCGCCTTGGCATAATTGCCGCAGCCGAAGCGCTCGCAGAAGCCGCAATAGCTGCACTGGCCGAGCACCACGCCATGCGGGTTCGTATAGGGCTGCGACAGATTGCCGGTCGGCAGCGGAAACGGATGATAGCCCATGCCGGCGGCGGCCTCGGCAAACAGCGTCGGGCCATAGGGCATGGTGAGCGGCGGCGTCGGGTAGCCGCGCGCGCGCGGCCCCTCGAACGGATTGCCGCCGGGCTGGATCGCGCCACGCAGATTGCCGGCCTGGCCGGAGGTGCCGCAGAGATATTCGAAGCCGTCGTAGAACGGCTCCAGCTCGGCATAGCTCACCGGCCAGTCCTGGATCGTCATGTCGGGGGGGATGAAATGCCGGCCATAGCGCGCGATGGTGGCGCTGCGCAGGGCGAAATCCTCCGGCCGCAGGCGCCAGGTATGGCCGTTCCAATGCACCCCGGAGCCACCCACGCCGCTGCCCGGCAAAAACGATCCCCATTTGCGCACCGGCAGAGCGTGCTGATCCAGATGGTTGCGGAAGGTAATGGTCTCCTCCGCGGTCGGGAGCAGCATATCGCCACGGATGGCGTAGCGCAATTCGTCGGGCGCGGTGGCGGGGGGAAAGCTTTGCGCCGTATCGCGCATCGGGCCGCGCTCGATCGCCACCACCCGCAGCCCGGCGGCGGTCAGCGCCTCGGCCATGATCATGCCGGTCCAGCCGAAGCCGATGATCACCGCATCGGTCGGCGCGAGCCTGCGGGTCATGCCGGCTGGTGCCATGCCGGCCGCCCGGCGAGGCCGACCGGGGGCAGCGGATAAGGCTGGTTATGCAGGGCGACGTAATCGCGGTAGTCGTAGCGCGTGCCGGGAAAGCCGACCATCCGCCAGCCCGCCATGTCGCGATTGCCGCCATAGATCGGGTCGGCGAAAAAACCCTCCATGGTGTTGGCGAGCAGCAACTCGAAAAACGCATGGCCGTTGGCGCCGGGCAGATGCAGGCTGCCGGCCTCCAGCCCGCGCAGGATGCGGTCCTGCTCGGCTGGCGGCAGTTGCGCGAACTCCTGCCCGGCATAGGCGTTGCGACAATAGGTGGCCAGCGCAGCCAGCGCCTGGCGATAGCGCCGCGCCGGGGTGAGCGGCGATTGCGGCCCCTGCTGCGGGATGCCCTCGGCGAAGGGTGGGCGCATGTAGAGATCGGCACTCCGGCCGTACGGGCCGGCGAGCTGGCGGTCGATGAAATCGGCGCAGCCGGCCTCCCGCCCGCCCGGTGTCGCCGCATCGGGCGGGATCAGCCGGTCGACGGCGGCAGCAATCGTGGCGGCTTCTTCGGCGGTGAAGAACGGCGCCGCCTCGGCCGCTGGCGGCGGCAGGCTCGCCGGCCCCGCGCAGGCCGCGAGCACCAGCGCCATCGCCGAGGAGGCGAGCAGATCGCGTCGGCGGAGTGCCTCGGGGCGCACCCTCAGCCCTGCCGCTCGACGGCGCGCCGGGTGATCGCGGCACCAAAGCCGGACGGGGCACCGGTGACCGGAAGGGCGAGTGGCATGGGAACCTCCATAATGGATATGGACCGCAAAAGCGGTTTGGCTATCGGTCCGGGATTTGCAACTGCACCGATAGCGGACAATGATCGGACAGCCGATCTTTCCACGCCGGGTCGGTCTCGCGATAGAGCATCACCCGCAGGCTGCCCGCCCTGAGCCAGCGCCGCGCCGGGCCGCCGAGCAGAATGTGGTCGATGAACTCGCCGCCGCCCCAGCACGGATCGGCCAGCCCCTCGGTCGCGCGGGCGAGCGGCGCAGCCTGAGCGAGGGTGGCAAAAAAATCGTCTGTTGCATTGATTCTGCGGTTGAAATCGCCGAGCACGACGAAGCCCACCCCCTCCGCCCGACGCGCCGCGATCCAGCCGGCCAGCACCGCGCGCTGGGCGGCGAGCACGCCGCAGGCACTGCGCTGCGGCATGGCGCGCCAGCAGCCGGCCTTTAGATGCACCGCGAGCAGCCGGAGCGCGCCGCCCGGCAGAGCGAGCGTCACATCGGCGCCGCTGCGCAGATGCCGGCGCGCATCCGGTGGATAGACGTCGAGGCCGGCGAGGTCTGGGTTGGCGGTGAAGGCGATGCCGCGACGAATGGCGAAGCCGGTGCGCTGGACCACATGATCGGCGGTGAGATGCAGCGCGTACTGCGCCGGCGGAAACAGCCGGGCGGCGACCTCCGGTCCATCGACCTCCTGCAGTGCCACGACGTCGGCGGCGAGAAAATCGGCGTAATGCGCCAACAGCCTGAAATCGGCGGCGGAACGCGGTTCGACATCCGCCGGCAGCGCGGGGTCGCCGGCGGCGCGCTGCGTCAGCCACTCGATATTCCAGGTCGCGATCTTCAGCGTGCCGGCGTGCGCCGGCAGAATGGGGAGCAGCAGAAGCAGCAGTGCCGCGCCGCGCCAGCGTCGCGGCTTGGTTGGGGTCAAACTTTAATGCTTCACCGGCCGCAGAGCGGCCAGGGCTGCGAAGGCGCCTCGGGCTTCATCGCTCGCCTGCGGCAGCGCCGCATCGGCGCCGGGGCCGCGCGGGAATGCCGGCAGGATCAAAGCGAGTTGCTCGGCGGCCGCCTCGCCGAGATCGATCGTCGTTCCATCGAGCGGAATTTCATCGATCGCCAGCGGATCGCCGCTATCGCCGCCAAGCTCGGCCGCGGGCAGGAAGCGGACGGCAAACGCCTCGGTGATCGTCGTCTCGAACGGTTCGAGTGTGACGACACACACCAGACGGAGCCGCGCGCGCAGCGTCGCTTCGGCAAAAATCCCGCCGCCCGGTTCGCGCAGCAGACGCCAGTCGCAGGTGAGCGCCGCCACCGCCGGAATCTGCAAACGCCGCGCGAGGGCCGCGCATTCGGCCGCATCGGCGCTTACCTTGCGCGCCACCCCGGCGGCGGGGATGGCGGCGAGGGCGAGCGGGCGGGAGAATTCGGGGGTCATGCCAGCAGTGTCGCGGCATCGAGGAAGCGCACCCGGCCGGCGGCGAGGGCGTCGATAGGCTGTTCGGCCAGTGCATCGCATTGCGCGAGCGCAAGGCGCGCGAGGGCCGCCGCCGCATCGCCCTCCGCCAGTTGCGGCACGGCGGCGCCACGCCAGACATTGCGTGCCAGCGCCGCCGCCAGCGCCGGCGCGTCATGCGTGGTGAAAGGGGCTTCATAGGCGGCGGCGCGGCCGTGGAATGCCTCCCACATCGCGCGGACGCGCTTGCCCACCGAGAGATCGCCGACGCCGATCTCGCGCAAACTGATGTCCATGTCGCTGAACATCGCATCGAACACGGCCTGCGCCAGCCGTGGCCCAGGGGATGGCAGCCGGCGCAGCCGGTGGATCAGCAGCGCGACATGCAAGCCGATCAGATCGAACCGGCCATCCAGCGTATCCGGCGCGCCCAGCGCCTCGTACAGCACCGGCGCGCGCGCCGCGGCGACGGCCGCCGAGTACAGCATGAAGGCGGGACGCTCCAGCCGGTCGGCACGAAACAAATTCATCAGACCCACGCCGCTCTACCCCTACTTTTATTCACTTTCATTGACACCGACGGCGGATTATGCAACCCAAATTCGTCGTGACACAGCATTTCCGCACCGCGCCGAACCATCGCCTCCGCCGGGCTGCCATCGCCTCGCTGGCGGCCGCGTGGCTTGCCGGCTGCGCGGTGTTTTCGCCGCCGACGCAGGTGCGCGGCAATATCGTCGATCTCGACGCCCTCAAGGAACTCACCCCCGGCATCTCGATGCGCGCCGACGTCCGCTCGCTCCTCGGCTCGCCCACCGCGCGCGTCACCTTCGACGACAATCGCTGGATCTATATCGGCGAAGTGACCGACAAGCCGGTGGGCCGTATTCAGAACGAAGTGAGCCAGGAGGTGGTGATCATCGCCTTCGACGATAAGGGCGTGCTGCGCAGCATCAAGACGCTGGACAAAGGCGCTGCGATCCCGGTCGCCATGGCGAATGGCGAGACGCCGACGCCGGGCGCGCATGCCTCCTTCCTCAAGCAGGTGCTGGGCAACATCGGCGGCTATAATCCGGGCATCGGCGCCGGCATGCCTGGTACCGCGAATGCCATGCCCGGCGCCACCATTCCCTGAGTAGAAGGCAGTTGCGCATGAACGAGTTTGCCGCCGGCACCAGCCCGGGCCGGTTCTTTGCCGCTCCGCTCGCCGAGACCGACCCGGAACTGGCCGCCGCCATCGGGCGCGAGTTGACGCGCCAGCAGGATGGCATCGAGCTCATCGCCAGCGAGAACATCGTCTCCGCCGCCGTGCTGGAGGCGCAGGGCAGCGTGCTCACCAATAAATACGCCGAAGGCTATCCGGGCCGGCGCTATTACGGCGGCTGCGGCGAGGTCGATGTCGCCGAACAACTGGCGATCGAGCGGGCGAAGGCGCTGTTCGGCTGCGCCTTCGCCAATGTGCAGCCGCATTCCGGCGCGCAGGCCAATCAAACGGTATTCCTCGCCCTGCTGCGTCCGGGCGATACCATCCTCGGCATGAGCCTCGCCGCCGGCGGCCATCTCACCCATGGCGCCGCGCCCAATCTCTCCGGCAAATGGTTCCATGCCGTGCAATACGGTGTGCGCCGCGACGACGGGCTGCTCGATTACGAGGAGTTGGAGCGCCTCGCCCGCGCCGAGCGGCCGAAGCTGATCATCGCCGGCGGCTCCGCCTATCCGCGGGTGATCGATTTCGCCCGCATCCGCCGGGTGGCCGATGAGGTGGGCGCGCTGTTCATGGTCGATATGGCGCATTTCGCCGGTCTGGTGGCTGGCGGGCAATATCCCTCGCCGCTGCCGCATGCCCATGTCGTCACCACGACCACGCACAAGACGCTGCGCGGGCCACGCGGCGGCATGGTGCTGAGCAATGACGCCGAGCTTGGTAAAAAGATCAATTCGGCGCTGTTCCCCGGCTTGCAGGGCGGCCCGCTGATGCATGTCATCGCCGCTAAGGCCGCCGCCTTCGGCGAGGCGCTGCGGCCGGAGTTTCGTGCCTATCAGCGCGCCGTGCTGGAGAATGCCCGCGCGCTTGCCGCCTCGCTCGTCGAACAGGGTCTGGCGATCGTCACCGGCGGCACCGACAGCCACCTGCTGCTGGTCGATCTGCGGCCCAAGCGCGTGACCGGGCGGGCCGCCGAGGCGAGCCTGGAACGCGCGCGCATCACCACCAACAAGAACGCCATCCCGTTCGACCCGGAGAAGCCGGCGATCACCTCAGGCATCCGCCTCGGCTCGCCGGCGGCGACCACGCGCGGCTTCGGCGTGGCCGAATTCCGCACCGTGGGCGGGTTGATCAACGAAGTGCTGGAAGGGATGGCCGGCGCCGGCGAGGCGGGCAACGCGGCGGTCGAATCCTCGGTCGCCGCCCGCGTGCTGGCGCTGTGCGAGGCGTTCCCGATCTATCGCGCCCGCTGATCCGCGCCGATGCGCTGTCCGTTCTGCGGCCTTGACGATACGCAGGTGAAGGACAGCCGCCCGGCGGAGGATGGCTCGGCGATCCGCCGGCGCCGCTTCTGCCCCGGTTGCAGCCAGCGATTCACCACCGTCGAGCGGGTGCAACTGCGCGAATTGACGGTGCTGAAAACCGACGCCCGCCGGGTGCCGTTCGACCGCGACAAGCTCGCCCGCTCGGTGCGCATCGCGCTGCGCAAGCGCCCGGTGCAGGAGGAGCGGATCGAGCGCATCGTGAACGGCATCGTCCGCCAGTTGGAAGCGAGCGGCGAGACCGACATCACCAGCAAGGCGATCGGCGAACTGGTGATGGAGACGCTGAAGGAGGTGGACGCTGTGGCCTATGTCCGCTTCGCCAGCGTCTATCGCAACTTTCGCGAGGCAAAGGATTTCGAGGCCTTTCTCGGCTCACTCGGCGCCGCTACATAAGCAGCATGGACGATTTGGGCCATATGCGCGCGGCCCTCGCGCTGGCGCGGCGCGGCATCGGCAATACCGGCCCCAACCCCTCCGTCGGCTGTGTCATCGTGCGTGAGGGGCGCGTCGTCGGGCGCGGTGCCACTGCGCCGGGCGGGCGGCCGCATGCCGAGACGCAGGCGCTGGAGATGGCGGGCGATGCGGCGCGGGGAGCCACGGCCTATGTGACGCTGGAGCCGTGCAGCCATTGGGGCCACCCGCCGCCCTGCGCCGAGGCGCTGATCGCGGCCGGCGTTGGTCGCGTGGTGATCGGCGCGCGCGATCCGGACCGGCGGGTGGATGGGCGCGGCATCACCCGGCTGCGCGCGGCCGGGGTGGAGGTGGTGGAAGGCGTGCTCCAAGCCGAGGCGCAGGCCGTCGCCGCCGGCTTCTTCAGCCGCATCCGCCTCGGCCGGCCGCGCCTCACCCTGAAACTCGCCACCACCCTCGATGGTCGTCTCGCCACCCGCGCCGGCGAGAGCCAGTGGATCACCGGCGAGCTGGCGCGGCGCGCGGCGCACGCCCTGCGCGGGCGGCACGATGCGGTCATGGTCGGCGTCGGTACGCTGCTCGCCGATGACCCGAAACTCACCTGCCGGCTGCCCGGTGCGCGGCGCGTGCCGCTGGTGCGCGTCATCGCCGACAGCCATCTGCGCAGCCGGATGACGGCGAGCGTGATCGCCACCATTGCAGAGCAGCCGACCTGGTTCCTGCTCCGCGCCGATGCCGATGCGGCGCGCAAGGCGGCACTCGCCGCCCTCGGCGCGCGGCTGATCGAGCTGCCGGCGGCCTCCACCGGCGTCGATCTGGCGCGGGGCTTGCAAGCGCTCGGCGATGCCGGCATCAACGACCTGCTGGTGGAGGGCGGCGCGCAGATCGCCGCCGCCTTGCTGCGCGCCGATCTGGTGGACCGGCTGGCCTGGTTTCACGCGCCCTCCGTGATGGGCGGGGACGGCTGGCCGGCGGCGCAGGCTTTCGGGATCGAACGGCTGGATGCCATGCCACGTTTCGTGCGACAGAGCATCCTCGCATTGGGGGACGACATGCTGAGCGAATTCATCCGCGCGGAGGCGGGCTGATGTTGGGGCTGGCCTGATGTTCGGAGCGATCTGATGTTCACCGGCATCATCACCGCGCGCGGCGCCCTGCGGGAGTTGGCGCCGCTTGGCGCGAGCCGTGATATGCGGCTGCGTATCGACGCCCCCTGGCCGGATGCGGCGACGATTGCGATCGGCGCCTCGATCGCCTGTTCCGGCTGCTGCCTCACCGTGGTCGCGACCGGGGCCGATGAGCAGGGCGCCTGGTTCGATGCCGAGGTTTCCGCCGAGACACTCTCCAAAACCACGCTCGGCACCTGGCGCGTCGGCAGCCTCGTCAACCTCGAACGCGCGCTGCGGCTCGGCGACGAATTGGGCGGCCATCTGGTCTCCGGCCATGTCGATGGGATCGGCGAGACGCTCTCGGCCGAAGCCGAGCATGGCTCGACGCGCTGGCGCTTCGCCGTGCCGGCCCCGCTCGCCCGCTTCATCGCCGCCAAGGGCAGTGTGGCGATCGACGGCGTCTCGCTCACCGTGAACGAGGTGGCCGGGCGGGAATTCGGCGTCAATATCATTCCGCACACCGCACAGATGACGCGCTTCGCCGAGTTGGCGCCGGGCGATGCGGTGAATATCGAGATCGACATGCTGGCGCGCTATGTCGCGCGCCTTTCGGAGGGTGCATGACCACGTCGCTGAAATCCGCCTCGCTGTCGGAATATCTCTCGCCCACCGCCGATCTGATCGAGGAGGCGCGCGCCGGGCGGATGTTCATCCTGGTCGATGACGAAGACCGCGAGAACGAGGGCGATCTCGTCATTCCGGCGCAGTTCGCCACCGCCGAGGCGATCAACTTCATGGCCCGCCACGCGCGCGGGCTGATCTGCCTCGCGCTCACCCAGGGGCGCGTGGAGCAGCTCGGCCTGCCGCTGATGAGCCAGCAGAACGGCACCCGGCATCAAACCGCCTTCACCGTCTCGATCGAGGCGCGCGAGGGGGTGAGCACCGGGATTTCCGCCGCCGATCGCGCCCATACCGTCGCCGTGGCGATCAACCCGGAGACCACGCGCGACCACATCACCACGCCGGGCCATGTCTTCCCGCTGCTCTCGCGCGATGGCGGCACGCTGGTGCGTGCCGGCCACACCGAGGCGGCGGTGGACATCGCGCGCCTCGCCGGGCTCTATCCCGCCGGCGTCATCTGCGAGGTGATGAACGATGACGGCAGCATGGCGCGGCTGCCCGATCTGATCGCCTTCGCTCAGCATCACAACCTAAAGCTCGGCACCATCGCCGACCTGATCGCGCATCGTCGGCGCACCGAGAAGCTGGTGCGCCGGGTGCAGGATGCGGTGATGGCGCATGTCATCGGCGGCGACTGGCGGCTGATCTGCTATGCCACGTCGATGGAATATTCCGAGCATCTGGCGCTGGTGAAGGGCGATATGACCGGTGCCGCGCCGGTACTGGTGCGCATGCACGCGGTCGATTTCGTCGATGACATCCTGGGCGGCCCGCACGCTTCCAGCCTGCATGGCGCGATGCGCATGATCGCCGCCGAGGGACGCGGGGCGGTGGTGCTGCTGCGCCCCCGGCAGGCGAACAGCCTCTCCGAGCGGGTGCGCCTGCTCGCCGCCGCCGGCCGCCCGGAGGTCGAATTGCGCAGCTACGGCATCGGCGCGCAGATTTTGCTCGATCTCGGCGTGCGCGACATGATTTTGCTCTCCAATACCCCGCGCATCATCATTGGGCTGGAAGGCTACGGGCTGAACGTGGTCGAGCAGCGCGCGATCGAGGGATCGGGCGAGGCATGAGCACGGAAGACGCCCCGCTCGCCCGCGCGCCGCGCATCGACGGACCGCCGCCGCATCTGCTGGTGGTGCGCGCGCCCTATTATCGCGACGTGGTCGATGGCCTCCGCGACGGCGCGCTGCGCATCCTCGCCGAAGCCGGCGCGACGTCAGAGGTGCTCGATGTCGCCGGCGCCTTCGAGTTGCCGCAAGCGATCCGGCTCGTGCTGCGCGGCGGCCGGCGTTTCGACGGATTCGTGGCGCTCGGCTGCGTCGTGCGCGGCGAGACCGACCATTACGATTTCATCTGCCGCGAGACGATGGCCGGGTTGATGCACGTCGCCCTCGCCTTCGGCCTCGCCCTCGGCACCGGGCTGCTCACCGTCGATACGATGGCGCAGGCGGTCGCGCGCGCCGGCTCGGATGGGCATAACAAGGGCGCCGAGGCGGCGGTCGCGGCGTTGGTGCAGATCGGCGCCGCGCGCCGCTTCGGGGCCGCCGGATGAGCCAGCGTCCACGCACCGCCTCCCGCCTCGCCGCCGTGCAGGCGCTGTTCCAGGGCGAACAGAGCCAGGAAAGCCCGGAGACGGTGATCGAGCAATTCATCCGCCCCCGGCTCGATGCGCGTCCCGCCGGCACGGCGCGGGCGGCGGAGACCTATGAGGACGGCCGCATCCCGGACGCGCAGGTGCCGCTGTTCAGCCAGATCGTGCGCACGGCGAGCGCGCAGCAGGAAGCGCTCGACCGGCTGCTGACCGAGGCGCTGCCGGAGGACTGGCCCTTGGCGCGGCTCGATCCGGTGCTGCGCGCCCTGCTGCGCGCCGGGGCCGCCGAGCTGTGGTTGCAGGACGGGCCGCCGGCGCGGGTGGTGATCAATGAATATCTCGATGTCGCGCATGGCTTCTTCGAGGACGAGGCGGCGCGGCTGGCCAATGGCGTGCTCAACCGCATCGCCCGCGGCCTGCGCCCGGCGGAATTCGCCGCCCCCTCCTCGGCGGCTTAGGGGTTATGGCTGCGGTCTGCACCGAACTGCACCCGCCTCGTGAATTCTCTCTGATCGCGCGCCATTTCCGCCCGCTCGCCGGCCCGGCCGGGCTCGATCTGCTCGACGATGCCGCCCTCCTCGCGCCGCCGAGCGGGCGGGAGATGGTGATCGCGGCGGATGCGATGGTGGCGGGCGTGCATTGCCTGGCGGACGATCCGCCGGGGCTGATCGCGCGCAAGCTTTTGCGGGTCAATCTTTCCGATCTGGCGGCGATGGGCGCCATCCCGCTCGGCTATCTGCTGACGCTCGCCGCCCCGCGCGAGACGCCCGATGCGTGGTTCGCCGCCTTCGCCGCCGGCCTCGCCGCCGATCAGGCCGAATTCGGCCTCGCCCTGCTCGGCGGCGATACGACAGCGACGCCAGGACCGCTCTGCCTCTCGCTCACCATCCTCGGCCATGTCGCCCCCGGCCGCGCGCTGCGCCGCGCCGGCGCACGGGCCGGCGATGGGGTGTGGGTGAGCGGCAGCATCGGCGATGCCGCCCTCGGCCTCGCGGTGCTCACCGGCCGGCTGCATGGCGCGGCAGACGGGCCGCTCGCCGCGCGCTATCATCTGCCGCAGCCACGCCTCGCACTCGGGCAGGCGCTCGCCGGCATCGCGACCGCCTGCCTCGACGTCTCCGATGGCTTGGTGCAGGATCTCGGCCATCTCTGCCGCGCCGCAGGAGTGACGGCGGAGATCGCCGCCGAGGCGGTGCCCCGCTCGCCGGCAGCACTCGCGGCAGGGGCGAGCTGGCTCGAGACCTGTCTCACCGGTGGCGATGATTATGAGTTGCTGTTCGCGGTGCCGGCGACGCAGGAGGCAGCCTTGCAGGATGCGGCGGCACGCGCCGGCGTCGCGGTGAGCCGGATCGGCGCTTTCCGCGCCGGTCCCTCCGAGGTGATCCTGCGCGATGGCGCGGGCGCGGTGATGAGGCTCGCGCGCGGCGGTTGGAGCCATTTCTGATCCCCGCACCGGGCGTTTGGGGACAACAGGGGGAGGTTTGCATGACGGTTGGTCGCTTTCCGGCAACGCGCCTGCGGCGCAACCGGCACGATGCCTGGACACGTCGGCTGGTCGCCGAGCAGCGCCTGTCGGTCGATGACCTGATCTGGCCGGTGTTCATCATCGAAGGCCGCGGCCTCACCACCGAGGTTGCCTCGATGCCCGGCGTGCAACGCGTCACGCTCGACCGGCTGGCGGCGCATGTGGCGCCGGCGGTGCGGCTCGGCATTCCGGCGGTCGCACTGTTTCCCGCCACACCGGCGGAGAAGAAAGACCCCGAGGGCCGCGAATCGGGCAATCCGGAGAATTTGATGTGCCAGGCGGCGCGGCTGCTGAAGCGCGAATTCCCCGCCCTCGGCCTGATCGGCGATGTGGCTCTCGACCCCTATACCGATCATGGCCATGACGGTGTGATCCGCGACGACTATGTCGCCAATGATGAGACACTGGCGGTGCTCACCCGCCAGGCGGTGGTGCAGGCCGAGGCCGGGATCGATATCATCGCCCCCTCCGACATGATGGACGGCAGGGTGGGCGCGATCCGCGAGGCTCTCGACGCGAGCGGGCTGATCCACACGCGCATCATGAGCTATGCCGCCAAATACGCCAGCGCCTTCTACGGTCCGTTCCGCGATGCCGTCGGCTCGGCGAGCCAGCTCAAGGGCGACAAGAAAACCTATCAGATGGACCCGGCGAATGGCGACGAGGCGCTGCGCGAGGTCGAACTCGACCTGCTGGAGGGCGCCGACATGGTGATGGTCAAGCCCGGCCTGCCCTATCTCGACATCGTCCGCCGGGTGCGCGAGCGCTTCGGCGTGCCCACTTTCGCCTATCAGGTGTCGGGCGAATACGCGATGATGATGGCGGCGGTGGCGCGCGGCTGGCTCGACCACGATCGCGGCATGATGGAGAGCCTGCTCGCCTTCAAGCGCGCCGGCGCCAATGGCGTGCTTACCTATTTCGCCCCCGCCGCCGCCGCGATGCTGCTGGGCGAGGCCGGCCGGTAGACCAGGATCGCGGCACCCGCCTGCCCACTCGCCGGGCGGGCGACGAACAAAAGGTCGAGCTCCGGCACGAACAGCCCGGTGCGCGCGCCGGGGGTGGTGAAAATCGGCGGCAAGGGCGGCAGCTTCATCGCCTGACGCTGCAGCACCCCGATGCGCCCGGCGCCGCACAGCAGATAGATGCGCGCGCGGCGGGCATCGAAAAACACATCGTCGGCATCGGCGCAGGCAGGCTCGCGCAGCGTCTGCCCGCCACCGCTGTCATAGAGAACCAGAGAGGGCGGCGCGCGGAACCCCACCGCGACCTGCTGCCCCTCCGGGCTGAGCGCCATCGGGAAATTGGCCGCCCCGGCGAGGTTGCGCCAAGCGCCGGTCTGCCGCCCGGCGGCGAGATCGACGACGCCGATCTCGCGCGCATCGGGCAGATTGACCAGCACCCGGCCATCGGCCAGCAACTCGAATCCCTCGGGATGCGCCGGCAGCGCGATGGTGGCGAGCTTCGTCGCACGATGCGGATCGATCACCGCGAGACCGCCGGCGCCATACCCCACCAGCGCGTGGCCGGTGCGCGGATCGATGCGCACGTCGTCGGCATCGGCGCCGAGCATGAGGCTGCCTGCGGGCGTGTAATCCTGGCCATGGAACAGCCGCACCGCGCCGTCGCCGGCATTGGCGACGATCAGCACATCCGCGCCCGGCGCGTAGCCGAGTCCCTGCGGCGCCGACAGGCCGCCGATCCGGTGCCGCACGCGGCCGCTGGCGAGGTCGACCACGTCCACCGTATCATTGCCAAGCTCGGCGACGAACAGGCGCGAGCGTTGAAGATCGATCGCCAGATGATCGATCCGCCCATGCACGCCGGCGAGCGGGATCACTTGTTGGAGTGTCAGCGGCGGCGGCGGCGGCTTCGCGGCACTGAGCAAGAGCGCGCAACAGATTAGAATAAAAACATTTCTCATGCGGAGGTCTCCAGCAGAAACTCGCGCACGGCGCGAATGCTCGGTGTGTCCATCAGCGCCGGGGCGTGGCCGGCATCTTTCACGATCAATGCCCTGGCCCCCGACTTTACCATACGCTCCAAAGTCTGCGGGAGGAGCAGGTCGCTGTTCTCGCCGCGGATCGCGAGCACCGGGACGGTGATCTTGTTCCACCATGGCCAGAGTTCGGTATCGATCGCGAGCGAACTGCGGATCGGCTTGGCGATGCCCGGATCATAATGCAGCGCGACGCGCCCGCCGGGCAGCGGTCGGGCGGAGGTTTTCGTCAGATGCTCCCACTGGCGGTCGGTGAGATTGCCGAACGGCGCGTGGATCTCGCGCAGATGCTTCTCCAGCGCCAGCATGTCGCGAAACTCCGGCCGGGTCTGGCTGATGTAGTCGCGAATGCGGCGCAGCGCGGCACCCGGCACCATCGGGCCGACATCGTTCAACACCATCCGGCTGATCGGGTTGCCGAGTGCGGCGGCCACCGCCATGCCGCAGATGCCGCCGAGCGAGGTACCCACCCACATCACTGGGCCACCAATCTGCGCCAGCAGATGCGCCAGCGCCTGCACATAGGCCGGCGGTTCATAGAGGCTCGCGTCGGGCAGCCAGTCGGAACCGCCGCGCCCCGGCAGGTCGGGACAGATGACGTGGAATTTGTCGGCGAGACCCAGCGCGAGCGCATCGAAATCTCGTCCGCTGCGGGTCAGCCCATGCACGCACACCACCGCCGGCGCGCCGTGGCGGCCGAACTGGTGATAGGCCATGCGATAGAAGGCGCCGGCCAGCAGATAGCGTACCTCGCCCCGTTCGGGATGGTTCAAACCACCCCCCGGCCCTGCAACGCCGCCACCGCCGCGGCATCGAGGCCGAGCATCTCCTCCAGCACCGCCGCCGTGTGCTCGCCGAGCAGCGGGGGTGCCTGCCGGTAATCGGCCGGCGTCGCCGACAGCCGCACCGGGTTAGCGATCACCTTCACCACGCCGCCCTCGGCACCTTGGCGGGGCATCTCCAGCACCATGCCGCGCGCCTTCACCTGCGGGTCGGCGAATACTTCGGCGAGGGTGTTGATCGGGCCGCAGCCGATCTTCAGCGCCTCCAGCCGCTCCAGCCACCAGGCGCTGGGGTGCGCGCGCAGCGTTGCGGCCAGCGTGTCGGTGACCAGTTGGCGGTTCGCGACGCGCGCCGCGTTGGTGGCGAAGCGGGCATCGTCGAGCAGGGCGGCCAGATCGAAATTCTCGCAGAAGCGGCGGAACGTCGGGTCGTTGCCGATCGAGAGGACGATGAAGCCATCCGCCGTCGCGAATACCTGATAGGGCACGATGTTGGGGTGCTGGTTGCCGAGACGCGGCGGGTTTTTGCCGGTCGCGAGGTAGTTCATGCCCTGATTGGCGAGCCAGGCGAGGTGGGTATCGAGCATGCCGATGTCGATCTGCTGGCCGCGCCCGGTCGCCTCGCGATGATGCAGCGCGGCCAGGATGCCGATGCAGCCATAGAGGCCGGCGAACAGATCGGCGACCGGGATGCCGACTTTCTGCGGCGCGCCGTCCGGCTCGCCGGTGAGGCTCATCACCCCGCCCATCGCCTGGATCAGGCTGTCATAGCCGGGGCGCGGCGCGTACGGGCCGGTCTGGCCGAAGCCGGTGATCGAGCAATAGATCAGCGCCGGGAAGCGCTCGCGGATCTGTTCGTAGCCCAGGCCGTATTTCGCCAGCGCGCCGACCTTGAAGTTTTCTACCAGAATGTCGCAATGCGCGATCATCCGCAGCGCCATCTCCTGTCCCTCGGGCTTGGCGATATCGAGAGTGACGGAGCGCTTGTTGCGATTGACGCCGACGAAATAGGCACTCTCTTCGGTGCCGGGCATGAAGGGGGGCGCGAAACCGCGCGTGTCGTCGCCGGACCCGGGTTTCTCGATCTTGATCACATCGGCGCCCAGATCGCCCAGCATCTGCGCGCAGGTGGGGCCGGCGAGCACGCGGGTCAAATCGAACACCCGCAGGCCCTTCAGCGGGCCGCTCGGTTCATTCTCGGTCATGGAGACTCCTCTGCTGCTTGCCGGCAAACGGCCCAGGGTTCATGTATGCCGCACCGGTTATAGACATCCCAAGCCTGGAGGAAACCCCGATGCTCGACCATCCTCACGCGACACCCGAGGCACCCTGCCTCGACGAACGCGCCCTGGCGCGCGCGCTCTCCGGCCGCCACCTCATCGGCGGCCGTCTCGTCCCCGCCGGCTCCGGCAAAACCTTCCCGATCCACAACCCCGCCACGAGGCAGGAAGTCGCGCAGGCGGCGCTGGGCGATGCGGCGGATGTCGATGCGGCGGTGGAGAATGCGGCGACGGCGCAGAAATCCTGGGCGAAGCTGCCGGCGCGCAAGCGCGGGGCGCTGGTTGCCCGCTGCGCCGAGCTGATCAGCGCGCATGTCGAGGAACTCGCGCGCCTGATCGCGCTCGAGACCGGCAAGGCGCTGCGCACCGAGAGCCGGGTGGAGGCCAACACGGTCGCCGACATCCTCTCCTTCTACGGCGGCCTGGGCAGCGAGTTGAAGGGCGAGAGCGTGCCCTTCGCGCCCGATGTGCTCTCGGTCACGGTGCGCGAGCCGCTCGGCGTGGTCGGCGCGATCATTCCGTGGAACGTGCCGATGCTGCTGATGGCATTGAAGATCGCCCCGGCGCTGGTCGCCGGCAATACGGTGGTGGTGAAATCGGCCGAGGAGGCGCCGCTCGCCGTGCTGCGCATCTGCGAGCTGATGAACCGCATCCTGCCGCCGGGCTGTTTCAACATGCTCTCGGGCTTCGGGCCGGAGTGCGGCGCGCCGCTGGTGGCGCACCCGAAAGTGCGCAAGGTGACGTTCACCGGCAGCGCCGAGGTGGGCCGCATCGTCTCGCGCACGGCGGCGGAGAAGCTGGTGCCGGTGACGCTGGAACTCGGCGGCAAGAGCCCGATGCTGGTGTTCGCCGATTGCGATTTCGACAAGACCGTCGCCGGTGCGATCACCTCGATGCGCTTCACCCGGCAGGGACAGAGCTGCACCGCGGCGAGCCGCATCTATGTCGAGCGGCCGATCTTCGCTCGCTTCGTCGACGCCCTGGCGGCGCGGGTGGACGCGATGGTGATGGGCGATCCGCTGGACGAGAAAACCGACATCGGCACCATCATCAGCCAGGAGCAGTTCGACAAGGTGCGCCGCTATATCGACGAGGGGCGCGCGAGCGAAGGCGCCGGCACGCGCGCCTGCAGCCGGTTGCCGCAGGATGCGGCGCTGCGCGAAGGGCTGTTCATCCAGCCGCATATCTTCACCGATCTGCCGAACAGCAGCCGGCTGGTGCAGGAGGAGATTTTCGGTCCGGTCACCTGCGTGTTCCCCTTCGATGACGCGCAAGCGGTGCTGGCGGCGGCGAATGACAGCGAATACGGCCTCGCCGCCTCGATCTGGACCAACAATCTGCGCATCGGGCTCGATCTGGCGCATCGGCTCGAGGCCGGTCTGGTGCAGATCAACCAGAATCTCGTGGTGCAGGCCAATCTGTCCTACGGCGGGGTGAAAAGCTCCGGCCTCGGCAAGGAGGCGAGCCTGGAATCGATGCTGGAGCATTTCACCCATAAGAAGACGATTATGGTTAATTACGGGTGAAATCCGGCTGGGCGGTTATACCAACGGCCATAAAGAATGACCGTTGGGGATTGTCTCTGTTTCGCGCGCCGCCGCCGGCCAACCCGGCGCGCATACCAGCGGCCGTTGATCTCGGAAGAGTCGAGATCAACGGCCGCTGGTATTAT
>DAHXNW010000048.1 GCA_027365195.1 Acetobacteraceae bacterium | reverse complement strand
GACCGCACCATCGCCTCCCAGGCCGCTTCGCTTCGATGCATGGCAATCTCGACGGCCGTCGCGTCGATCCCGGCGAACCAGCAGCGCAGCCAATTGTCCTGTGCGTACTGGACGATGTCGAGAAACGGCGGGGAGGTGATGACGAGGGACGCCGATCCGTCGGGCACATGGGCCATGCGTGAAGACGGTCCGGTCCCCAGGATCGCGGGCGGGTGGGCGGCTGGCACACCGTCTCCGAGGAGCTGGTGGGTTTTTTTCAGGATGATGGCGGCGATATCGCGAACCGGCGGGGTCTGCCCGCGCTTCTGGTTGATCTTGACTTGGTTGGCAACGGACGTCGCCTGATTGGGCGGCAGCGTATAGACCGAAAAGAACCCCGGAGAGTGCCCCGTCAAGCGATTGAGCGCGACCATCCGCAGCCAGTCGGTGGCCGGGTCCGGCGCGGCGTCATCCAGCGGCGCTTGCCGGATGAGCCACGCGCGCAGAGCGCAGAGTCTGCCAAGTGTGAGCGGATGATAGAAGGCCAGAAGATCGTCCCGGACCGCGCCCGCCTCGTCCCAACCGATCTCGCCGAGGCGGCGCATGATGGCGGCGAGCGGCGGCGGCGCCAGTCTCGGCCGCGTCAGGAGCAACGATAACGGGTTGATGTCATTGCCCATCGGCCGGCGGCCCATCAGCGCTGCCTGCACCGGCGTGGTGCCGCGGCCCATGAAGGGATCGAGCACCCCCTCTCCCGCTACCGTCAAGCGAGCGATGAAAAATTCCGGCAGTTGCGGCTTGAAGCAGGCCCGGTAGCTGACTTCGTGGAGGCTGTGCGCCTGGCGTTGCCCGGCGGTCCAGAATTCGTTGATCAGGTACGGAATGCCTGCAATGGTCGCCTCTTCGGTCGCCGTGCCGAAGGCGTCGAACCGGCGCACCGATTCCAGAAATTCGCACGATGACATGGCGGGTGGCGGCGCCACGGGCTTAGCCTTCGATGCAAAAAGCGGGAGTACGTCGCTGTCATTGGGGATTGTGGCTAACCTGGGCATGAAGGCTCCGAATCGGGGGCTGGTGCACACTCAAGCGATCATGCGCCAACGCCGGCGTAAAGAAAGGCTGCATGCGCCGGGCTGCCTCACCCGCTAACACAATCGTAATCCCATCGGCACAGACTGCGGGTCTCGAACCCTCGCGCAGGAGCCGATGACACTTACCGCCGATCCCTCGCTCGCACCGGGTGCGCGGATGCTGCTCGATACCATCGCGCGGCTGCTGCACCGCGCGCCGGCGCGCGCGGCACTGCTGCTCCACGTGAGCCGGCTGCCCGGCATGCAGGCCGGCCAGCGCCGCGTGCTGCACATGTTGATGACGGAGGCGGCCGGGCGGCGGGACGGGCAGGTGTTCGCCTTGCCGAATGCCGATCTGCTGCTGATCACCGATCCCGACGCGCTGGAGGGCGGGGCGGCTTCGGTGTGCGGCACGCTGCGCGCCTGTCTCGCCAATACGGGCGGGGCGCCCGCTGGGTGGTGGCGGATTTTTCAACTCGCGAGCGAGATGCCGGATGTGCTGGCCCTGGTGCAGGCACGGCTTGCCGAGCCGGCCCACGAGATGCCGGCGGAGGTGACGATCGCGCCCTATGTGGCGGCGCTCGCCGGCGCACCGCCGGCGCTCTGCCAGCAGACCGCCATCCGCCTGCCGCAAGGGGCTGGCGAGCGCGGCCTGCGCCCGTTTTTCCAGCAGATTGCCTGGCCGGTCGGCGATGCCCAGGGGGGTGCCCAAGGGGAGGCACCCGATCTCTGCCTCGAACACCATCGCGCCGGCCGTGAGGAGCCGCGCGCGCTGGCCCGGCTGATGCAGTCGCCGCCACAGGGGCTGCATCCCGACCCGGGGGTCGCGCTGCATCTCGCCCTCTCGCCGGCCGGGGTGATGCTGCCGGCGTTCGGAGCCTTCGCCGCTGCCTGCCATGCCAACGGGCGCCAATTGCGGGTGGAGATCGCGCTGCTCGACGCCGCCGCCGACCCCGCCGGGTTCGCCGCCGCCTCTGCCGCCCTGCGCGCCGCCGGGGTGGAGTTCGTGCTGGCGGGGATCACGCCAGCGATCGTGGGCCTCTGTCAGCCGTGGGAACTGCCGGCGGTGCTGTTCAAGCTGGTGTGGTCCGCCCCGCCGCTCGCCGAGGCGGCGGCGCTGGTCCGGCGCATCGGTGCGGCGCGGCTGGTGCTGTGCGAGGCGGATGAGGAGGCGGCGCTGGAATGGGGGCTGTCTCAGGGCATCCGACAGTTTCAGGGGCGCCGGATCGATGCGATGCTCGCCGCCTCGCGCCGCAGCCATTGCGCGAGCGGCGCCGGCTGCACGCTCCGCCAGTGCGACGGGCGCGCCGCGGCACTCGATGGCGCGGGCCGCGCCGGCTGCGGCAATCCGGCGCTGTTGCAGCGCGTCGTGCCATGAGGCGACCCATGGAGCGACCCGGGAGACAACAATGACACTCTCGCTGCGCGAGGCGCATGACGCCGCCGCCCTCGGCGCCCTGGTGCGCGCCTGCATCGCCGCCGATACCGGGCGGCATGCCCTGCTGGTGCCGCTCGCCCCGCTCTGGCGGAAAGGCGTGAAGCCGCATCATGCGCGGCTGATCCAGGCAGCACTCGAACCGCTGCTGGTGGCCGACCGGGCGCAATCGTTTCATCTGCCGGACCATACCGTCGTCATCGTCTGGCGCGAAAGCGTGCCCGGGCGGCTCGATGCGGTGTTGCAGGCGCTGCGCGCATTGCTCGTCGATCTGCCGGGGCCGGACGGCCAAAAAGAAGCGGCCACGGTGCCGATCACGCTGCTGCATCTGCCGGAGGAGGCCGATGCGTTGCTGCGCGCGGTGGAGGCAACGCTCGGCGCGCCGGCCGACGCCGCGCAGGCAGAGCGGCTGCATCTGCTGCCGCCGCTCGATCTGCCCACCCTTGCCGCGATGGAGCAGGCGCTGGGGCGCGCCGATCTGGCCGGCTTCCTGCGCCGCCGGCCGGTCTGCGCGGTGAGCAAAGCGGCCACGCTGCAACTGCGCCGGGAGCGGCGCTTCCTGTCGCTGCCGGCGATTGCCGAGGCGTTGACGCCGGAGCGCGATCCGGAGGCCGATCCCTGGCTGTTCCAGCGCCTGTCGCGCACGCTCGATCGCCGGTTGCTGGTGTTGCTCGGCGCGCCGGAGATGCGCGAGCGGCCGCCCTTTGCCCTCACGCTTCAGGTGGCGAGCCTGAGTTCGGCGGAGTTTCTGCGCTTCGATGCGGCGCTGAGTGTCGCCGCGCGCGGCGAGATCTGGCTCGAACTGCGCGCCGCCGATATTCTGGCCGATCCGGCGGGATTTCTGTTCGCGCGCGATTTCGTCCGTCTGCGCGGCTATCGCCTGGCGCTGCGTGGCCTGCCGGCGGTGCTGCTGCCGGCGTTTCTGCCCACCGCCGCGAGCCTCGGGTTCGACGCGTTGCATCTGCGCTACGGGGCGGAGCTGGAAAATCTGCCGCCCGACTGCCTCGCCCGGCTGCGGGAGATGGCGGCCTCCGTGGTGCTGACCCGCACCGACCATGCCGGCGCCCTCGACTGGGGGCTGAGCCAGGGGATCACGCATTTCGAGGGCACGCTGATCGAGCCGGACTCGCAACCCTCCGCCATCGTGCTGCTGCGCCGCGAACTGCGCGCCACCGCGCAAAACGAACAGGGATTCATGCTACACTAAAGCATGATGGATTTAGCCTCCACCGGCCCGCACCCCGGATTGTTGCGGAGCCGCCGGTTCCTGCCGCTGTTCATCACCCAGTTTCTTGGCGCGCTGAACGATAATCTGTTCAAGAACGCGCTGGTCATCCTGCTGATCTTCCAGGCGGGGCGCGCCGGGCCGGTGCTGGTTGCCGTTGCTGGCGCGATTTTCATCCTGCCGTTCGCGATTTTTTCGGCAATCGCCGGCCAGCTCGCCGACGCGCATGACAAGGCGATGCTGATCCGGCTCACCAAGCTCGGCGAGGTGGCGCTGATGCTGCTCGCCGCGATCGGGCTATGGTACCGCGATCTCGCCCTGCTGCTCGCCGTGCTCGGCGGATTGGGCGTGCAGGCGGCGTTTTTCGGGCCACTCAAATACGGCATCCTGCCGCAGCATCTGGCCGCCGGCGAGTTGCTGCGCGGCAATGCGCTGATCGAGGCGGCGACCTTCATCGCCATCCTCGCCGGCACCATCGCCGGCGGCAGCCTGATCGCGCCGCCGCATGGCGCG
>DAHXNW010000328.1 GCA_027365195.1 Acetobacteraceae bacterium | reverse complement strand
TTCACCACCAGCGCGGGCGGCTTCGCCCTCGTGGACGCGCCGGGCGTCCCGCTCTTCCTCGCCGCGCCGATCAGCGTGCCGAGCGGACAGACTCTCTCGCTCACCGCCGATGGAATCTTCGGCTTCAGCCAGAGCAGCAGTTTCGGCCAGCCGATGCTCGCCGCACCGGGTGGCATCGTGGCACTCGCGCCGGCCACCGCCGGCCAGGCGATCATCGTCGGGCCGCCGACGAGCGGCGGCACCGACGGTGCCCCCACCGCCCTCTCGCTCTCCACCTCCCTGCCGACCGCCATCGATGCCGCGACCCTGCAACTCGGCAATGCCGCCACCGGGCCGATCACCCTCGGCGCGGCCGGGCAGAGCCTCGTCTTCCCGCAGACGACGCTCGCGCTGCGCAGCACCGGCGCGATCAGCGAAGGCGGCAGCCTCGGCGTGGGGACGCTGAGCGGCGCGGCCGCCTCGCTCGATCTGCCGGGGGCGAACAGCATCGCGACACTGGCCGGCTTCACCGCCAGCGGCGGCTTCGTGCTGAACGACGCGGTGCCGCTCACGCTGCTCGGGCCGCTCGATGCGGCGAGTTTCGCCATCACCGCGGCCGATCGCCTCAGCGTGGCGGGCGGCGCCGTGACGAGCGGCAGCGGGACGTTCGCGGTCTCGCCCAATGCAGCGGGTGCCGGCGCGTTCGTGCAGACCGGCCTCACCACGATCTCCCCGAGCGGCGGCGCCGCCAGCCTCACCATCCAGGTGCCCGACCCGCAGAGCACGATCTCCCTCAATGATCTACAGGCGCCTGCCGTCGCCCTCACCCTCACCAACACGCTCGGCGTCGATAGCGGCACTCTGGCGGTCGGCGCGCTCAATTTGGTCGGCCAGGGCGGCAGCGCCGCGCTGTTCGGCAGCGTCGGCGGCCAGGGCGGCATCGGTGCCGCGGAACGCGCGCGGATCACGCCGGTGATCGATGCGAATTACCTGCTGAACGGCTTCGTCATCGGCGCCCAGCCGACGACGGTCATCACGACGCCCGCGACGGCCCCCCTGGTCGCGCTCCTGCACGAACCGGGCGAGTTGCCGAGCACGATCACCCCGCCGCTGCCGCTCGAGGTGTTCGGCCTCGCCGGCGGTGGGGCGGAGTCCGAGCCGGCGGCGGCGGCGCGCGAGACGCAATATCTGCTGCTGATCCGCGGCATCATCGTCGGCGACGCGCCGGATCCGGGCGGGCTGCAGGTGCTGCTCCCCGACATCTCCGACCGCGACTATTGAGCATGAAGCGCGCGCTCCCGCCCGTCGCCGCTCTGCTGTGCGCCCTGCTCGCCGCCTGCACGAGGCCGCCGGCCTCGGCCTATGTCGGCGTCTCGGCGGGGGTGGCGATCGGGCGCAACGCGGCCGGCGAGGCCTGCACCCTGCATGCCCGCGCCGAGGGCGCCGATATCTTCTGCGGCAGCTTCGAGCAGCCGAGCGCGCGCATCCGGCGGGCCGCCATGCCGGCCGATGGCGGCCTCGCGTCGCTCGCCACCAGCAGCCCCTGGCGCGTCGGGCTGGACAGCCGGCTGCTCTGCGGGCCGCCGAGCCACACCACCATCCTCGGCGATCTGCCGGCGCTGGCGATGGCCTGCGAACGGCGCATCGGTGGCTGGCCGCAGGCGGCCTTGCTGGCGCAGGTGGGCAGCACGGCATGGCTCGCCGACGGGGTGCTGCCGGCGCTGCCGGTGATGGAGCGCGGCATCGGCAAGCTCGCCGGCCGCCTCTCCGCCGCCGGTGTGGCCGCCGCCGGTGCGCCCGCCTCGGAGGCCGATGCGCTGTTCGCCTCCCGCCTCGCCGCCGAAGCCTTCGGCTCCAACGACATCGGCCGCTACGACGATCTGATGGCCGCCGGCAAGCGCGCCAATCTGGCCGAGAACTACGCCAGCGCCGAACAGGCCTATCGCGCCGCCCTCACCCTGCAACGCCGCGTGCTCGGCGCCGACAACCCGAACACCGTCGCCGCCCTCGGTCTGCTGGCGTTGCAGATCTCCGACCAAGGCCGCTATGGCGAGGCCGACGCCTTGTTCGCCGAGGCGATGCGCCTCGTGCCGCGCGATGCCGATCCGCTGGCGCTGCCACGGCTGCTGCATGCGCGCGCGCTCGATGCGTTGAACCAGGGGCAGGACGAGACCGCCCTCGCCCTGCTGCGGCAGAGCGAGGCAGGCTATGCCGCGCTGCTCTCGCCGGAGGAATTGGCGGCGCGCCCGGCCTTCGGCAGTGCCGTGCTGCCGGGCGGCAACCGGCTGCTCGTGGAGCCGACGCAGCAGGCGGCGCTGATCGGCGTGCTGGAGGCGCGGCGCTACGAGGCGATCGCCCTCCGTGCGCTGCATCGCCCGGCGGAGAGCGCCAAGGCGCTCGCCGGTGCGGTGGCGCTCGCGCGCGCGAATGGCCTCGATCAGCCGGGGCTGACCGCGCGGCTGCTGCGCACCGCCGCCGCCACCGCCGCCGCCGGCGGCGATGTGGCCGCCGCCGTCGCCGGGCTGCGCCGCTCGACGCTGGATTTCGACACCGCCCAGCCGGGTAGCCGACCGGTGGCGGAGACCGCCCTGCTGCATGCCGCCGAACTGGCGCATCAGCATCAGCCGGTCGAGGCCCTCGCCGTCTGCCGGCAGGCGGTGGCGCTGCTGGTGCAGTTGCGCAGCGGCATCCGCCCCGCTCTGCTCGACCCCTGCCTCGCGCTCTATGCCGCTCAGGCGGCGAGCCTGCATGGGGCGGCGGCGCAGAGCCTGCTCGCCGAGATGTTCGCCGCCGCCCAACTGGCGCAGGCGAGTGTCACCAGCCAGCAGATCGCGCAGGCGGCGGCGCGGCTCGCGGCCGGCGCGCAGGATCCGCGCGTTGGCGCGGCGATCCGCCGCCGCCAGGATGCCGGACAGACGCTGGCGACGCTCTACACCGCGCGCGATCTGCTGCCGGCCGAGGCGCCACGCGCCAGCAGGCAGGCGCTCGAGCGGCAGATCGCGGCAGCGCAGGCCGCCCTCGCCGACGCCGACGAGGCGCTCCAGGTGGCTAGCCCGAACTATGGCCAGTTGGTGCAGCAAATGGTGCCGGCGAGCGCCGTGCTCACCCTGCTGCGGCCGGGCGAGGCGTTCGCCGCGATCACGTTGGGCGAACGCGGCGGCTGGGTGTTCCTGCTGCATGACAAAGAGATCGCACTCGCCGCAGTCGCCGGCGGAGAGCCGCGCATGGCCGAACTGGTGCGCCGCGTGCGCGCCGGCGTCGAGCCGACCACCGCCGCCCTTCCCGTCTTCGACACCGCCGCCGCCTACGCCCTCTATACCGAAACCCTGGGGCAACTGGCGCCGGCGATGGCGGGGGTGAAGGCGCTGGTGGTGGCGCCGGGCGGGCCGCTGCTCGCGCTGCCGTTCAGCCTGCTGCTCACCGGGCCGGCCGCGCCCGACCGGCTGGCCGGCGCCCCCTGGCTGATCCGGCGGATGAGTGTGGCACACGTGCCGGCGGCGGCCAATTTCGTTGCCCTGCGCAAGATCGCCGACACCTCGCGCGCGGCGCGGCCGTGGTTCGGTTTTGGTGATTTCCATCCGGTCACGCTCGCGCAGGCGGAGCGCAGCTTTCCCACCGGCGCCTGCGCCGACAGCGCGCGGCTGTTCGCGGGGCTCCCGCCACTGCCCTATGCGGTGCGCGAACTGGCGGCGGCGCGCCAACTGGTCGGCGGCGCCGCCGAGGATCAGTTGCTCGGCGCCGCCTTCACCGCCGCCGCCGTGCGCGCCGCAGCCCTCGATCACTATCGCATCCTGCATTTTGCCACCCACGCGCTGCTGCCGGCGGAACTGCGCTGCGAGGCGGAGCCGGCGATCGTGACCTCCGACCCGCCCGGCGCGGTGGACGCCGAGGGCGCCCTGCTGACTGCGACCGAAGTGGCCGCACTGCGGCTCGATGCCGACGCGGTGATCCTCTCGGCGTGTAATTCCGGCGGCCCTGGCGGCACGACGGCCGGCGAGAGCCTCTCTGGCCTGGCGCGCGCGTTCTTCTACGCCGGGGCGCGCGCGCTGCTGGTGACGCATTGGGCGGTAAACGACCAGTCGGCCGCCTTCCTGGTTGCCGACACGCTGCGCCGCCTGCGTGCCGGCGAGCCGGACGGCATCGCCGGCGCGCTGCGCGCGGCACAGCTCGGCATCCTCGACGGCGCCGGCCACGGCCTGCCGGCGGATCTCGCGCATCCGTTCTTCTGGGCACCCTTCGCGGTGATCGGCGAAGGGCGGGTGCAGCCGGTGGCGGGTGCGCGCGCCGCCGCTTCCACCGCCGTCGGGGGCGGTCTATGAACGAGAAGATCATGATGGCCTCAGCCTGCAACGGCCCGCACCCCTATGCGGCCACCCACGCCAGTATACTTGCGTGGCTGGCCGGGTGGGGGGTACGGGCCGGTGTAGGCTGAGCGTAAGCGCGTCATGCTCCCATGATCGGGGAACGACTAGGCAAGTACGAATTGCGCGGCCTGCTCGGGCGTGGCGGCATGGGAGCCGTGTACGAAGCCTGGGATCCGGCGATCGAGCGACAGGTGGCGATCAAGACGGTGGCGCTCACGGAAGCCGCCGACGCGGAGACAGAGGAGGCGCTCGCCCGCTTCAAGCGCGAGGCACAGGCGGCGGGGCGGTTGCAGCACCCGAACATCGTCGGCATCCATGACTACGGCGAGACCGCCGAACTGGCCTATATCGTGATGGAATTCGTCGCCGGCCGGTCACTGAAATCGGTGCTCGATGCCGGTGAACGCTTCGATCTGCCCGCCGTCGCGCGGCTGATGGACGCGCTCCTCGCCGGCCTCGCCTACAGCCACGCGCGCGGCGTGGTACATCGCGACATCAAGCCAGCCAATTTGCTGCTCACCGCCGGGGGCGAACTCAAAATCGCCGATTTCGGCATCGCGCGCATCGAGAGCAGCAGCATGACGCAGGCCGGCACCGTGCTCGGCACTCCGGCCTATATGTCGCCCGAACAGTTGATGGGCGAGAGCGTGGATGCGCGCAGCGATCTCTATGCGGCGGGCGTCGTGCTGTATCAACTGCTCACCGGCGAGCGGCCGTTCCAGGGCAGCACGACCTCGATCATGCACAAGGCGCTGCATACCGAGCCGCCGCCTCCCTCGGCACTCGCGGTGACGGCGCCGCCGGCGCTCGACGCCGTGGTGGCACGCGCGATGGCGAAGCGACCGGAGGCACGGTTCGCCGATGCCGCGAGCTTCGCCACCGCCCTCCACGCCGCCCTCGCCGCACCCGCGCCGATGCTGGTGGAAGAGCCGACGATCATTGTGAAGCCGACACAATCGGCGCCGACATCTGGCATGGTGCCTCCCCGGCGCGGCGCGGCGCCGGCGCTGCTCGCCGCATTCGTGCTGCTGCTGGCGCTGGCCGGCGCCGGTGCCTGGTGGTGGTGGCAGGCGAACAAGCGGCAGCCACCCGTTGTATCCATAGCGCCGGTTGCAACCGTACAGCCGGTGGCCAAACCATCGCCGGCGATTGCCACGACGCCACCCGGTCCGCCGCCAACGCCGCACATAGCGCTCGCCAGCCCGTCCAAACCGCCCCCGCCGCCGCCAACACCGGCGCCGACACCGGCGCCAATCGATCCACGAGCGGCGATCACCGCCGCTCTCGCGCCGCTCGGCTGTGCGCTGGTCGAGGCACGCCAGCTGCGGGCGGACGGGCCGATCACGCTGAGCGGCGCGGTTGGCGCCGGCGCGCCGGAAGCGGCACTGCGTGCGGCCGTGCTGCGCGCGGCGCCGGCGGTACCGCTCGCCTGGCATCTCGAAAGCTTCGACGGTCCTTACTGCACAGCACTCGACGTACTGCGCCCGATCGCCGGCAGCGATCCCATCGCCGGCGGCGGCCTCGGCCTCGCGCTGCCCGGCCAGGGTAGCGTGCTGCGCGACCACGCGCTGATCACCATCCATGTCAGCCTGCCAGATTTCCCGGCCTGGCTACAGGTGGATTATCTACAGCACGATGGCTCGGTGTTCCATCTGCACCCGACCGCGCGCGACCCGGCCCGCCGCTACGCCGCCGGGGGCGGCCTCACCCTCGGCGATCCGCAGACCGGCGGTGCGCGCTGGGAGGTCGGGCCACCGTTCGGCACCGATATGATCATCGCCACCGCGAGCGCCGCGCCGCTGTTCGCAACCCCGCGCGCCGAGCTGGAGCCGGCCGGCCCCTATCTCGATGCCCTGCGCGCCGCCATCGCCGCCGCCCGAAGGCGCGGCGAACGCCTGGCCGGCGCGGCTCTCGTGCTGACCACGGCGGCGGCGCGATAGGGCGGCGCTAGAGCCTGATTCTCGCTTCATCACGGTTTCGGGTGAAGCGATCACGCTCTAGCCGCGCCGCCTCTCCGCGTAGTGCCGGCAGGCGGCGGCGAAAGCGGCGAACAGAGCGCGGCTGTGTGGATTAGCGACAGCCTGCCATTCCGGATGCCATTGCACGCCATAGGCGAAGTGGATGGCATCCGCCACGCGAACCGCCTCCACCGTGCCATCGGGGGCCAGCGCTTCGACGCTCAGGCCCTCGGCAAGCCGGTCGATCCCCTGCTCGTGCAGGGAATTGACCATGATCTCGCGCGCGCCGAGTAGGGCAGCGAGGCCACCCGAGAGGGCGATGGCATGGCGCGGCGCGTACTGCGCCTCCGGCGTGCCGGGGCCGGCGCGGTGGTCCATCCGGCCGGGCACCGTCTGCAGCTGCTGATGCAGGCTGCCGCCGAGTGCCACGTTCAATTCCTGGATGCCACGGCAGATCGCGAGCAGCGGCATGCCGCGCGCCAGTGCCGCGCGCAGCAGCGGCAGGGTGGTGGCATCGCGCGCCGGATCGTGGCGCTCCGGCGTGCGATCCTCCTCAGCGCCGTAGAGCTCGGGGGCGACATTGCTCGGGCTGCCGCTTAGCAGCAACCCGTCCAACCGGTCGAGCAGGGCGAGGGCGGGCGCACCGATCGGCGGGATCATCACCGGCAACGCATCGGCGCAGGCCAACAGCGCTTCGGCGTAGCGCGCCGGCGCCCAGTGGCGCAGATGCCGGTCGATCACCCGGGCGCAGGCGGGGATACCGATGACGATCGGCTCGGACGTCTCGTTCATGATGTCGGTTTCCTGGCATGGGTAAAAATTCTGGTGCCCGAATCGAGGCGCGGCGATGGCGTAGTGATGGATCATCTCAGCAGTCACAAGGCCCGCGAGAGGCGACGCGCGCTCAGACGGGCGGAGCCTTCATGGCGAGACATGTTGCCTCTTCTGCACGGCAAGCCAAATTGCCTTATTTTTGAGCAGGCCCAGGAGAAGAGTGAATTTTGTGCGAATCTGAATTTTAGACGGAGAAATCTATTTTACTATAATTAATCCCGCTTTTTTGTGTCTTAATCCAATAATTTTTTTAATATTTCGTTTCCCCCTTCCGATGGATCATTTTTTGCGCTAGGCAGAAATCTTAATGATCCGTTTACAGGGAGGTTGCCTCAATGCCCAATCCCCATGGTTTTCCGCCCGGCCTGGCGGGGCAATTGGATGACGGGACGGATAACAATCCGCATGATACGGTTCAGGTGATCGTGCCGCCCGCAGCGCCGGGGTCCGCGCCAACGACACAGTCCGGCATTCCCTCTGGCGATGGTTTCAATACTTTGCTCGCCGACGGTCCACCCGGCTTGCTAGCCCATTTCGAGAGGGGTAACTGGGCACCCGAAGTGCTCTCCGGCAGTAATTTTGACGTGGGCTTCCTGGCCGGACCCGCAGTGCTGTTCGCTGATCTCGCAAGCGCCGATATCACCGGGCCGCTGGTGCTTGCGGGGCCTGACATCGCCGGCTTCGTGAACAATTCCGGCGCACCTCTGGTGGTGGACGACAGTGCGCAGGGCTTTCAATATATCGTCTCCGGCAGTGCCGGTATGACGTTGAACGTCTCGGCAGCCGATGGCAGTTTCTTCGCCGCCGGCGGGGATAATCTGATCACCACCGCCAATAGCGGCATGGGGAGTTGGAACTTCGACCTCAATGGTGGCCGTAACACCGTGGTTTCGGGAGATGGCAATAACATCATCGAAACTTCGGGCGGCCAGAACACCATCGTGCTCGGCGCCGGCGACGATACGGTATCGGTGCAGGGCCGCGATACCATCTTCGCCGGCACCGGTGCCGACGATATCTATACCAAGGGCAATAACACCATCGTGCTTGGCGGCGGCAACGATACCGTCATCAGCGCCGGCTCCGACGTGATCTTCACCGGCACTGGCAGCAGCCTGCTCGTCTCCAACGGTAACGACACCATCGTAGCGAGCGCCGGCAACGATACGATTTTTTCGCACGGCAGCGATCTCGTCTTCGCCGGCAGCGGCGATAGCCTGATCGTCTCGACCGGCGTGGATACCATCGTCGCCGGCAGCGGCGATGACACAGTGTCGGTGGATGGCGACCATTCCCTCATCTTTGGCGGCAAGGGGACGATGACATTCATCGATGCCAACGGCACGGCCAACCCCGGCGCGGCGACGATCGTCGGGGGCTCCGGCAGCATGGTCGTGGAGGGTAATAATAGTAGCGTGACGGTATGGGGCGGCGCCGGTGGCGGGCTGTTCTTTGGCGGTGCCGCAGGGAATAATCTGCTCGTCGCGGGCCTCGGCGCGGCCACGCTGGTGGGCGGCGGCTCCGGCGACAGCCTCTACGGCGGACAGAGCGGCCACGATGTACTCGTCGCCAGCAGCGGCAACGAGACGCTGCTCGGCAGCAATACCGCCGGCGGTAATGTGTTTTATGGCGGCAGCGGCGATGACGTGATCGTCACAGGCGCAGGGAATAACACCGTTTATGGCGGCAGCGCCGGCAACGACTCCCTCTTCGAGGGGGCGGGGACGACGCAAATCATTGGAGGCGCGGCGAATATGTATATCCAGGCCGGCACCGGGAATGCGACCATTCTGGCCGGTACTGGCAAGGAAGTATTCGATTTCGTCAATGGTGCCGCCGGTGGCAGCACCGTGATCGACGGCTTTAACCTCAATCAGGACACCATCGAACTGACCGGCTACGCGAGCGGTACTGCGAGTTCAGTGTTTGCCAATGCCGCCGTCTCGGGTGGGTCGACGTTGTTCACTTTGCCCGATAAGACACAGATCACGCTGAGCGGGATCACAGGACTATCGCACTCCCCGCTGATTAGCTGACATCTGCAACAAATAACGACCGCGATGGCGTAGACGGATATGAGCAATATCCGTTTACGCTGACCGGTCGGTGCCGGTTTTCCAGTCACCCTACAGCCCAGATCTCACCCTGATTGCGCGGACAGTCTCTCGGCGTTGACGTATCCGCCGGACTTGGTCGGGATCATCGAGGGTGCGATCATCTGGCCTGGATGGCCGTTGGTATGACTCCGTCGTCTATGCCTGCTACGACGGTGGCAGGATCACTCCTTATAGATCTTGCGGAAATCCGGGTGGACGTGGAACCAGTATTCAAACCCATGGACGTCCGGCTGCATCGCATAATCAGCATAGCGGCGATAGAGC
>DAHXNW010000047.1 GCA_027365195.1 Acetobacteraceae bacterium | reverse complement strand
GAGGCGGCCGCATTGCCGCCGGGGGCAGAGGGGTTGCTGGTGCTGGAGCATTTCCAGGGCAACCGCACGCCGCATACCGATCCGCTGGCGCGCGGCGCCATCATCGGCCTCTCGTTGCATCACGGCATGGCACATCTGTTTCGCGCGACGCTAGAGGCGATCGGCTTCGGCACGCGCGCAATCGTCGATGCCATGCGCGCGGCGGGTTTCGGCGCCAGCGAAATCGTCGCCGGGGGTGGCGCCACGAGGTCGCCGCTCTGGTTGCAGATTCATGCCGATACGGCGAACCTTCCGGTCTCGGTGCCCGATGTCGCCGAGGTGCCATCGCTGGGTGCGGCGATTCTCGCGGCTCATGGCGCCGGGTATTTCGCCAGCATCGAGGCGGGCATCGCCGCGATGGTGCGCCCCGGCAAGCGTATCGAGCCGATCGCCGCCAATGTGGAACGCTATGCGGAGATCTATGCCCGCTACGGCGCGCTCTACCCGGCGTTACGCCCGCTGCGCGCTCCCGTCGACGCGGTGCATGCGCCATGAGTGCCGAGGCGAACCTGCCGCTGCGGGATTTCTATTGCACCATGCGGCGGATTCGCACGTTCGAGGAGCGCGTCGCCGAGCTTTACGTGCGCGGCCTCTCGGCCGGTTCGATGCTGCATCTCTCGATCGGCGAGGAGGGCGCGGCCGCCGGTGTCTGTGCGGCGATGCGCCCGCAGGACAGTTTCACCACGCATCATCGTGGCCACGGTATTTTCCTCGCGCGCGGCGCCGACCCGAACCGCATGATGGCCGAAATCGCCGGCAAGTCGGCCGGCTATTGTGCCGGCAAGGGCGGCTCGATGCACATCGCCGACCGGGCGCTCGGCCATCTCGGCGCCAACGCGATCGTCGGCGGCGGTATCCCGCATGTCGTCGGCGCCGGGCTCAGCTACAAGCGGTTGCGGAAAAATGCTGTTGCCATCGCCTTCTTTGGCGATGGCGCAATGCAGCAGGGCATCGTCCATGAAAGCATGAACATGGCGGCACTGTGGGATCTGCCGGTGATGTTCGTCTGCATCAACAACCAATACGGCATGGGCACGCGCATCGATCAGGCAACCCGCGTTGCGGATTTTGCCCAGCGCGCGATAGCACTTGGGCTAGCTGGCGCGAGCGTCGATGGCGAGGATGTGGAGGCGGTGTTCGCGCGCGCGCAGGATCTGCTCGATGGCGCCCGCGCCGGCCGGCCGGCTTTGCTCACCGTGTCGTGCTTTCGCTTCTTCGGCCATGGCCGCATGGACAAAAGCCCTTACCGCTCCAATGAGGAAGAGGATTCCGGCCGCCGGCGCGACCCGATCGCCGCCGCGCGCGCGGCGTTGCTCGAGCGCACTCCGCTCACCGCCGCAGCCCTCGACGCGCTCGATGCCGCCATCGCACGCGAGATGGATGCGGCCATCGCCTTCGCCGAGCAGGCCCCGGCGCCCGCGTTGCAGGCGATGTTCGATGACGTCTACGCGCCATCGGAGCCACAGCCGGAACCACTCGCGACGCGCCTCGATCGCATTCTGGCGGAACGCTGAAATGGCCGAGACAGACATCACCTATCGCGAGGCGCTGCGCCAGGCGCTCTACGATGCGATGCGCGAGGATGACAGCATCGTCGTGCTCGGCGAGGAGGTTGGCCGCTACGGCGGCGCCTATGGCGTCACCAAGGATCTGATCGCGACATTCGGCGCCGAGCGGCTGATCGACACGCCGATCAGCGAGCCGGCGATCATCGGCGCCGCCGTGGGGGCGGCGATGACCGGGCTGCGACCGGTCGCCGAATTGATGTATGTCGATTTCCTCGGCCTCGCGATGGACCAACTGGCCAATCAGGCGGCGAAAATCCGCTATATGTTCGGCGGCCAGATCGGCGTGCCGATGGTGCTGCGCACCCAGGGCGGCACCGGGCGTTCGGCCGGCGCGCAGCATTCACAAAGCCTGGAAGGCTGGGTGATGCACATCCCCGGGTTGCGCCTCGCCATGCCGGCGACGGTGGCCGATGCCTATCATCTGCTGCGCCACAGCCTGACACTGCCGGACCCGGTCGTGTTCATCGAACACAAGGCGCTGTACGCGCGCAAGGAACGCACCGATCTTGCGGCCCGAGTGCTGCCCTGGGGCCGCGCGGCGGTGCGCCGCGCCGGCAACGACGTCAGCATCGTCACCTATTCGCTCATGGTGCATACCGCGCTCGACGCTGCGACGCTCCTGCATGAGGCGGGCATCGCGGCGGAAGTGATCGATCTTCGCACGCTAAATCCATTCGATATGAAAACGGTACGCGCCTCGGTGGAGCGGACGGGGCGCGCCATCGTGCTCAGCGAGGCGCCTCTCACCGCCGGCGTCGCTGCCGAACTCGCAGCCCGCATCAGCGAGGAATGTTTTGACTATCTCGAAGACCCGGTCATCCGCATCGCCGGCGAGGATATACCCGTGCCGGTTTCGCCGGCGCTGGAGGCGGCGGCGATTCCGCAAGCGGCGCTGATCGTGCAGACCGTGCGGCGCATGCTGCGCCGATGAGCGTGCTGCTCACGCTGCCCCGGCTCGGCGAGACGATGGAGAGCGGCCGTGTGGTCGGCTGGCTGAAGCGGCCGGGCGAAACGTTCCGGCGTGGCGAGACGCTGGTGGAAATCGAATCCGACAAGACGGTGGTGGAATTGCCGGCGCTTGCCGACGGCCGCCTGCTGGAGGTGATCGCCACCGAGGGCAGCGAGGTGGAAGTCGGCGCGCCGCTGTGCCGCTACGAGGCCGGCGATGACGCCGCATCCACGCCAGTAATCCCCGCCGAACCGGCGACGCCCGCCGCCGGCGCGCGGCAGCGCGCCACCCCCGCTGCCCGCCGCCTGGCCCGCGCGCGGGGCATCGACCTCGCCGCGGTGCAGGGCAGCGGGCGGCGTGGGCGCATCGAGGCGTCTGACCTGCGGATGGCGGAAACGGAGGCTCTCGCCGTCCGCCGCTGGCCCTTATCGACCCAGCCGCGGTGCCACGCGCTGCTGTTGCATGGTTTCGGCGGCGATGCGCAGACCTGGGCGCCGCTCGCCAGCCTACTGGCACGACAGGGCATCGCCGTCACCGCGCCGGACCTTCCTGCCCATGGCGCGACCGCGCTGGAGGCGGCCGATATCGCGGGGCTCGCAGCCCCGCTGGCCGCATTGCTCGATGGCACGAAGGGCGAACTCATCGGCCACTCGATAGGGGGCGCCGTGGCGGTGGCGCTGGCACGGGCGCATCCGGAGCGCATCGCCCGCCTCACCTTGATCGCGCCGGCCGGGCTGGACGCGGCGATCGATGCCGATTTCATCCAGGGCATCGCCACCGTCCGCAACCCGGGCGGCCTCGCGCATCTGCTGCGCCGGCTCTCGGTGCGCCCGCTCGCGCTCTCCGCCGCGCAGCTCGCACGGATGGCCGAGGCGTTCGCCGCCGGCCGGCTGCATGCCCTCGCCACGACGCTGGTGGCAGACGGGCGCCAGCAGATCGATATCGTGGCGGATCTGGCGGCGCTCCCGATGGCGGTGCGCGTCGTCTGGGGGCTGGAGGACCGGATCATCCCCTGGACGCAGGTGGCACGGCTGCCCTCGCCGGTGGCGGTGCATCTGATCGCCAATGCCGGCCACATGCTGCATTGGGATGCGCCACAGCAAGTGGCCGCGCTGTTTCCGGGCTCGACGCGGATCTGATCCGGATGCGAACCCGCGCGGAAAGCTGATCGCCCAGCACACCAGCAAAATGGATCAAACCAGTGTGTCTGACGCACCCTTGTTCAGACTCAAAGGCGCAGGGCTGCATTTTCTCGACAGTCAGGGCAGTTGCTGGACCGCTGCCTACATCAACGAAGGCGGCAATGTGATGCGCGACCTGCGCGCCAACATCGCCTCCGAAGCCGGCAGGCGGATTGCCGCCGGCACCGGTCAATCCCAGCGACGAGCATGCGGTGATCCACGAACGGCCGGGGACGGCACCACGCCGCTCTAACTAAGGATTTGTGATCCTTAACCCGGATCACTCATCGCGCAATGGTCGTGCCATCAGATCGGCAATCGCCTGCGCCAAAGTGGTCTCGCCGGCGAGCAGGGCGGCGACCGCGCCGCAGATCGGGAGATCGAGCCCGGCGCGCGCGGCGCGTTGGCGCAGCGCGGGCGCGCTCGCTGCCCCCTCGCTCACCCCGCCGCAGCTTGCCAGCGCCTCGGCAAGCGCCGCACCACGCCCGAGCGCCAGCCCGAGGCGATAGTTGCGGCTCGCCGTCCCGGTGCAGGTGAGCAGCAGATCGCCGAGGCCGGAGAGACCGGCGGCGGTCTCGGCGCGGCCTCCGAGGGCCGCGATCAGGCGGGCGATCTCGGCCAGCCCCCTGGTGATCAGGGCGGCGCGCGCGTTCTCGCCGAGCGCCGCGCCAATCACCGCGCCGGCGGCGATGGCGACGACATTCTTCGCCGCGCCGCCGAGTTGCACGCCGAGCGCGTCCTCATTGCCATAAAGTCGCAGGCCCGGCGTGGCGAGGCCGGCAAGACCGGCCGCGCGGGCTGCCGCATCGCCCGCGAGCACGGCGGCGGCGGGCAGCCCGGCGGCGATTTCGCTGGCGAAATTCGGCCCGCTGAGTACCGCCGCAGGCCGCGCAGGCCGCACCGGATCGAGGCTGGCCAGAATTTCGAGCGGCAAGGCGAGCGTGCCCGCCTCCACCCCCTTGGCGCAGACCACCACCGGCCCCGCCGGCAGCCGGGCGGCGACCGCGCGCAGATGCGCGACCGGCACCGCGAGCAGCAGCAGATCGGCATCCAGCCCGTCCAATGTATCAGTGATGCGCAATGCCGCCGGCAGCACCACCCCCGGCAGACGCGGATTGATCCGCGAGGCCGCGATGGCCGCCGCCCGCGCCGGATCGCGCGCCCAGAGCGTGACGGCACCCCCGGCCCGCAGCGCCTGCACGGCGAGAGCGGTGCCCCAGGCGCCGGCCCCGATGACCGTTACCTTACGCATCGGCGATCACGATCACCTCATGCCCCTCGCCAGCCTCGCGCGTGCCGAGCCGCTCGAGCAGGGCGGCGAGCAAACCCTGCGCCGTGGCGGTGAAGCCGAACGGCGGGTTCAGCACCAACAGGCCGCAGCCGTTGAGCCGGCCCGGATCGAGCGGCGCGCGCAGCCAGAGTTCGGCGGCGAGCGCCCGGCGCGGGCCGCTCTCGCGCACCGCCGCGTGCAGGGTGCGCACCGGCGCGCGATGCTTGATCGGATACCACGCGGCGAGCACCCCGGTCGGGAAGCGCCGGTGCGCCCGGCACAGCCCCTGGAGCAGCACAGTCATCTCGTCGGCGCGCTCATAGGGCGGATCGATCAGCACCAGGGCGCGCGTCTCCGCCGGCGGCAGCAGACCGCCCAGCGCCTCCCAGCCATCGCGCCGATGCACGGCCACCTGCGGATCGCCGCGAAACAGCCGGCGCAGCAGACCGGCGTCCTCCGGGTGCAACTCGCAGCAGGCGAGCCGATCCTGCGGGCGCAGCCGGGCGCGCAGCAAAGCCGGCGAGCCTGGATAGAGGCCGAGTGTACGCACCAGATCGACATAGCCCGCCAGCGCCGGCGGCGTGGTGGCGAGCAGGCGGGCGATGCCGGCCGCGCTCTCCCCGGTCGCCCGCGCCTCGGCGCCGTCGAGATCGTAGCGCCCCGGGCCGGCATGGGTATCGAGCAGGAACACCGCGCCGGGCTTCTGCTGCAACGCTTCGAGCAGGGCGAGCAGCAGCGCGTGCTTCATGCAGTCGGCGAAATTGCCAGCGTGATAGGCGTGACGGTAGTTCAGCCTGGCCTCCCGATGTGTTGAATCCGAGCCCCCACTTTCAACGCGGTCTAATCTGCCGCAAGATAGGCCATAGAGAAAATCGGGAGGTCAGTATCATGGGCATCACCGCCGAACTCGCCGCCTTTGCGGCCAGGCTCCGCGTCGAGACACTGCCGCCGGAAGTGACCGAGCGGGCACGGTTTCTGCTGCTCGATCTGGTCGGCAACATCGTGCGCGCCCGCCATGACGCGGAGAGCACGCCGGCTTTGCTCGCCGCCACCCGCGCACTCGGCCTCGGCGCCGGTAATGCCGGGGTGTTTGGCGACACCGCGCGCTACACGCCGGCGGGGGCGGCGCTGCTGAATGGCGCGCTCGCCCATTCGCTCGATTTCGACGACACCCATGCGGCGGCCTCGCTGCATCCGGGAGCGCCGGTGATCCCGGCCGCGCTCGCCGCCGCCGAGATGGCCGGAGCCTCCGGCGCCGATGCGCTCGCCGGCATCATCGCCGGCTATGAGATCACCTGCCGCCTCGCCCTCGCCCTGCCGGCCGGCGCGCATTACGATCGCGGCTTTCATCCCACCGCCACCTGCGGCGCTTTCGGCGCGGCCGTGGCGGCGGCGCGGGTGTTCGGCCTCTCGCCGGCGCAGATCGAGGTAGCCCTCGGCATCGCGCTCAGCCAATGCGCCGGCAGCCTGCAATTCCTCGCCAACGGCGCCTGGACCAAACGCTTCCAAGTCGGCTGGGCGGCAATGGGGGGGCTCACGGCGGCCACCTTGGCGCGAGAAGGTTTCAAGGGCGCCGCCGAGGCGCTGGAGGGGCGGCACGGCTTCCTCGCCGCCTATGCGCCGGCCCCCGAGCCGGCGCGCGCGGTGGCCGATCTCGGCCGCGTGTTCGAGCTGATGCAGACGGCGGTGAAGCCCTATCCCTCCTGCCGCTATGGCCATGCCGGCATCGATGCGGCGCTGGCGCTGCGCGCCCAGCACGCGCTGCGCGCCGAGGAGATCGACGCCGTCACCTTCGGCTTGCCGCGCGCCGGCATTATGCTGATCGGCGAGCCGGCGGCGCACAAGGCCGATCCGCAGAACGTGGTGGATGGCCAGTTCAGCGGCCCCTTCGTCATCGCCGCGGCGCTGGCCACCGGTGCGATGGGGTGGGACAGCTATCGCCTGTTGCAGGATCCGGCGGTGCGCGGCTTGTTGCCAAAAATCCGCTGCGTCTTCGACCCCGAGATCGAGGCCGCCTATCCGCGCTATATGGCCGGCAAGCTGGAAATCCGCGCGCGTGGGGAGGTGTTCGCGCAGACCGTCATCGTCGCACGCGGCGAGCCGGAAAATTTCCTCGATGCCGCAGCCTTGCGGGCGAAATTCGCGAGCCTCACCGATGGCGTGCTCGGCGCCGAGGCGGCGGCGGCGTTGGCCGATGCGCTGTTGGCGATCGATCGCAGCGCCGGCATCGGCCCGCTGCTGCGCCTCGCCGCCCCACTCGCGCCGGCACGGCTCGCGGGAGATTAGAGTCTGGTATGTTCAAGTTGAGTGTCTGCCCTGCTCGCACCTCCGCCCGGTCACCCATTCAGCATACCGTCGTGGGTGACCGGGTGGGGGTGGGGGCCGGGGCAGACCCCCGCTCTAAAAATGTATCGAGGCGGCGAAGGAGCCGAACTGATGCAGGCCGCCGCGCTGGCCGGCGAATTCAGCGGTCTGGAACACCTGCGTGTAGGATAGCCGCACGCCGTCGAACATCACCGCGAAGCCGG
>DAHXNW010000032.1 GCA_027365195.1 Acetobacteraceae bacterium | reverse complement strand
GGGGTTTGCTCGATGGGTCTCATGGAAGGGCATATCGAAGCATAGTGCATTTCAGGCAAGTTGAGTCGCGACCCGGCGCACCCTTTCGTCGCGTGCCGTGCCAGTGTAGAGAGCACGCCGAAACATGCCGGGGAGCGTGATGACGGTTGCCAGCAGAATTGCCGCCTTCGCACCGCAGGAGAGCGTGGCGCCGCTCATTCTTGCCTTGCCGAAAGGGCGGATTCTGGGCGAGTGCGCGCCGTTGCTGGCGCGCGCCGGCGTCGTGCCGGCGGCCGATTATGCCGATGAGGAGAGCCGGCGGCTGCGCTTTCCGACCAACGATCCGACCCTCGACGTGGTGCGCGTGCGGCCGTTCGATGTGGCGACCTTCGTCGCCTTCGGCGCGGCGCAGATCGGCATCTGCGGGGCCGATGTGCTGCTCGAGTTCGACTATTCGGAAATCTATGCGCCGCTCGATCTCGGCATCGGGCTGTGCCGGGTCGCCGTCGCCGAACCTGCGGAAACGGCGGGCCAGCAGGATCCGGCGCGCTGGTCACGCGTGCGGGTGGCGACGAAATACCCCAATATCGCCCGGCGGCATTTCGGCGCGCGTGGTATCCAGGCCGAGGTGGTGCATCTGAACGGCGCGATGGAACTCGCCCCCGGCCTCGGCCTCGCGCAGGTGATCGTCGATCTGGTGCAGACTGGCAGCACGCTGCGCGCCAACGGCCTGGTCGAGACCACGGTGATCGCGCCGATCACCAGCCGGCTGATCGTCAATCGCACCGCGCTGAAGACGCAGCCGGAGGCGATCGGCGCCTGGATCGCGCGCTTTCGCGCCGCATTGGGCCAGGAGACGGACGCGACGGCGGGCGAGGGGAGGGCGCGCTGATGCAGCGCCTCGTCACCGGTCGGGCGGATTTCGCCGCGCGCTTCGCGGCCCTGCTGCAACAGGCGCGCGCCACCACACAGGATGTCGGCCCGGCGGTCGCCGCGATCATCGCCGATGTGCGCGCGCGCGGCGATGTGGCACTGTTCGAGGCGAGCGCGCGGTTCGACCGGATCACCCTCACGGCCGAGACCTTGCGCGTCAGCGCCGCCGAGATCGAGGCGGCGACGGCCAGTATCGACCCGCCGCTCGCCGCGGCCCTCGATCTGGCGGCGCGGCGGATCGAGGCGTTCCATTGGGCGCAGCGGCCGCAGGATCTGCGCATCGCGGATCCCGCCGGGCTCACGCTCGGCCTGCGCTGGAATGCGCTCGATGCGGTCGGCCTCTATGTGCCGGGCGGCAAGGCGGCCTATCCTTCCTCGGTGCTGATGAATGCGATCCCGGCACGGGTCGCCGGGGTGGCCCGCGTCGCCATGTGCGTGCCGGCGCCGGATGGCGCACTCGCCCCGCTGGTGCTGGCGGCGGCGCGGCGGGCCGGGGTGGATGAGATCTATCGGATCGGTGGCGCGCAGGCGGTGGCGGCGCTCGCCTTCGGCACCGCCTCGATCGTGCCGGTGGATCGTATCGTCGGCCCCGGCAATGCCTATGTGGCGGAGGCGAAGCGGCAGGTGTTCGGCCATGTCGGTATCGATTCGATCGCCGGCCCCTCGGAGGTGCTGATCCTCGCCGATGCCGACAACGACCCGGCCCTGGTGGCGCTCGATCTGCTGGCGCAGGCCGAGCATGACGAAGCGGCGCAGGCGATTCTGATCACCAATGACGCGGGCTTCGCCGATGCCGTCGCGCAGGCGGTGGAGAGGGCGCTGCGTACGCTGCCCAGGGCGGCGATCGCGGGGGCGAGCTGGGCGGCGCATGGCGCGATCATTCTGGTGCAGGACTGGGAGGAGGCGGTGCCGCTCGCCAACCAGTTGGCGGCCGAGCATCTGCAGATCATGCTGCCCGAACCCGAGGCGATGCTGGCACGCGTCCGCCACGCCGGCGCCGCCTTCCTCGGCCGGCACTGCCCGGAGGCGCTCGGCGATTACGTCGCCGGCCCCAATCATGTGTTGCCGACCGGGCGCAGCGCGCGTTTCGCCTCCGGCCTCTCGGTGTTCGATTTCCTCAAGCGCACCACCTATGTCGCGGCCGAGGCACATGGATTGGCGACGATCGGGCCGGCGGCGGTGGCCCTCGCGGAGGCGGAGGGGCTGGATGCGCATGCGCTGAGCATCTCGCGCCGGCTTGACCTGTTGGCACGCGGCGCCCATGGTCCGCGCCCAGATGATAGAGAGACCTGAGGCGTAATGTCGAAAGAGGATATGATCGAATTCAGCGGCACGGTCACTGAGCTGTTGCCGAATGCCATGTTCCGCGTGAAGCTCGACAATGAGCATAGTATTCTTGCCCACACCAGCGGCAAGATGCGCAAGAATCGCATCCGCGTGCTGGCGGGCGACCGGGTGAACGTCGAGATGACGCCATACGACCTCTCCAAGGGCCGGATTACCTTCCGGTTCAAATAGCCTCTCCATGGCGCCGCTCTGCCTTGCCTCCGCCAGCCCACGTCGGCTGGCGCTGCTGGCACAAATCGGCATAGTCCCAGAGCAAATTTTGCCCGTCGCGATCGACGAGACGCCGCAACCGGGCGAATCGCCCCGGCTGTGCGCGCGGCGTCTGGCGCGGGCGAAGGCGGCGGCAGCGCGGGCGGCCGGGGCGGCGGGCTTCATTCTCGCCGCCGATACCATCGTGGCGCTCGGCCGGCGCATTCTGCCGAAGCCAGCGCGGGTGGAGGAGGCTTCCGCGTGCCTCGCGAGCCTCTCCGGCCGACGCCATCGGGTGCTGACGCAGGTGGTGGTGCTGGCGCCGGACGGGCGGGCAGGGGAGCGGCTGGTGGAGAGCACCGTCAGTTTCGCGCGGCTCACACCGGCGCAGATCGCCGCCTATCTGGAGAGCGGGGAATGGCAGGACAAGGCCGGCGGCTACGCGATCCAGGGGCGGGCGGCGATGTTCGTGCGTTTTCTGGGCGGCAGCCATAGCGGCGTGGTCGGCTTGCCGTTGTTCGAGACGGCACAATTGCTGCGCGGCCTCGGCTATCTCATGCCATGACGCGGCTGCTGCTGAGCGGCAGCCCCGGCGAGACGCGTATCGCCGTGGTCGATGGCGAGACGCTGATTGCATTTGCGCTGTGGCGGCCGGGCGCGCCGGATGGCGTGGGCGATCTGCATCGCGCCCGGGTGATCGCGCGGGTGCCGGCGATGGCGGGGTCGTTTCTCGCGCTGGAGGGTGCCGAGGGATTCCTGCCCGACACGGCCGGGCCGCCGCCGGAGGTGGCCGCCGGGGAGGGGGCGTTGCTGGCGGTGCGGGTGAGCCGCGCGGCGCAGGGTGGCAAGGGGCCACGGCTCAGCGCCCGGCTCACGCCGGAGGAACAGGCGATCGCCGCCGCCGGACAGAGTGGGGTGGGATTGCTGCGGCGCGGGCCGGACCCGCTGCATCGTCTGGCGACGCACTATCCGGGAGCGGACATCGTCGCCGACGAGTCGGGCTTGCTCGCCACCCTCCGTGCGCGCTTCGGCGCCCGCGCCGTGCTCGGATCGGTGCCGGAGGCGGTGCTGGAGCAGATCGCCGGGTTGGAAAACCCGGACATCGTGCTGGCGGACGGCGTGCGGCTGTCTTTCCATCCGACGCCGGCGCTGACCGCGATCGATGTCGATGCCGGCTCGGCGAGCGCGCGGCAGCAGGACAAGACGGCGGCGCAGCGTGCGCTCAATCATGCGATGCTGCCGGCGCTGGCGCGCCAGATCGTGCTGCGCAATCTTTCCGGGGCGATTTTTGTCGATTTTGCCGGGTTGTCGCCACGCCGGCGGGCTGCACTCGGCCCGGCGCTTGCCGCCGCGCTGGCGGCGAGCGATCCGCTGGGCGCGCGGCTGCTCGGCTTCACCCATCTGGGTCTGGCGGAAATTCTGCGCCCGCGCGTGCATCCACCGTTGCATGAGCAACGCACCGGGGCGCACGCCGCGGGCCTCGCGGCACTGCGCCGGCTGGCCGCGGAATGGCGTGGTAGCCCTGCGTTGCGGCTGCGCGCGGCACCGGGCGTGGTCGCGGCACTTCAGGCGGACACCTTTGCATGTGCTGCGTTCACGCAGCGTTGCGCGGCACCGCTCGTGCTGCGCGCCGACCCGACATTGCCGGCGGAGGGCTGGGTGATCGAAACGGCCGTGTGATTGGCCGCATAAAAATGCCCGATAATATATATTATGGAAAATAAACTTCCTGTCATTGGCGGCAACCAAATGGTCGTTGGCAGCGTCAGGATAACGCTGCCCCAGTTCAGATGGCCCCTCTCCCTACCGTCTTATTACATTTTGGTATTTTCCCTTGCACGGGGTATGCAACGCGCTTTAATCATTTATTAACGATTGGATGGAGTAACAGGTGTCCCGGTGCGTCACGCCGATGTGCAGACCATACACGCGATGAGCAGGCCCGCTACGGCCCGCGCGATCGCTGGGCTTGCGCAACTGCGTGGCGGCCTGCGCGTCGCCAACGGGCCCGCCGATGTCGTTTCCTCGGAGCGTCTGTTCACCTTCTATCAGCCGATCGTCCGGTTGGCGGATCGTGCGCTGCTCGGCGTCGAGGCACTGGTGCGCTTCGATCATCCGACCGGTGGCACCTGGCTGCCGGATCATTTCGTGCCGCAGCTCGAGGATGCCGGATTGAGTTGCGCGCTCGCGAGCAATGTGGTGCGACTGGCCTTCGAGGATTACGCGCGCCATCTGGCACCGCTCGGCATCTGGCTCGCGGTCAACCTGCCGCTCGACGTGCTGCTCGACCCGCTGGCGATGGAGGGTATCGATGCCAGCCGCCGGACGGCCGGCGTGCCGGCGGACCGGGTGGTGATCGAGCTGACGGAAACTTCGCCGGTCGATCCGGGCGATGCGGATACGCTCTATGCCGTCGCCGCCGCCGTCGCGCGGTTGCGCGTGGCCGGCTACGCGGTGGCGATCGATGACGTCTGCCCGGCGATGGACGATCCGCTCGCCTTGCTCGAACTCGGTTTCAACGTGCTGAAGCTCGATAAGGGCGTCGTGCTCGATGCGGCCTTGTGCGACAAGGCGCTCGCCTTCATCGCCGGCATCGTCACCGCGAGCCACGCTGCCGACGTGCGGGTGACTGCGGAGGGTATCGAAGATGCCGCCGGCTGGAGCCGTATGCGCGGTGTGGGGGTGGACCATGGCCAGGGCTTCATGATCGGCCGCGCCATGGCGGCCGCCACGGTGGGCGACTGGCTCGATCAATGGACGAAGACGCGTCAGTCGGCGTTGCGACCCGAGGCCCACACCTCCCGATAGAGCGCGACGATCTCACCATGCGCCGGCACGCGCGGGTTGTTGCCCGGGCTGCCGGAGGCGAGCGCCTGCTGCGCCATGGTGTCGAGCAGACCCTCCCACGCAGCACCAGCGATGCCGAAAGCCGCCGGGCTCGGCACGTCGAGCACGAGATTGAGCGCCTGTAGACCCTGCGTCAGCTTCTCCCCGGCGGTGGCCTCGTCATCCGCGGCGTCCGCAAAGCCGATCTCGCGCGCTGCGGTGGCATAGCGCGCCGGTGCACCCGGCAGGCTATAGCGCGTCACCGCCGGCAGGAGCATGGCGTTCGAGAGGCCGTGCGGCACGTGAAAATGCGCCCCGATCGGCCGTGACATGCCATGCACGAGGGCGACCGAACTGTTGCTGAACGCCAGGCCGGCGAGCGTCGCACCCAGCATCATCGCCTCGCGCGCCGCCGCATCGCGCGGCTGACGATAGACACGGCGCAGATTGGGGCCGATCAGACGCATCGCCGCGATCGCCTGCGCATCGGAATACGGGTTGGCGCGGCGCGAGACGAAGGCCTCCAATGCGTGGGTGAGGCTGTCGATGCCGGTGTCGGCGGTGGTCCGCGCCGGCACGCTGAGGCTGAGTTCGTAATCGACCAGCGCCGCGACCGGCAGGGCCGCGAGACCGGCGATCAGCATTTTTTCGTGATGCGTGGTATCGGTGACGACGGTAAAGCGCGTCACCTCGGTGCCGGTGCCTGCGGTAGTCGGAATGGCGATCAAGGGCAAAGCCGGCAGATCGGCCTGTGCCGGCACTTTATAGTCGCGCAGCCGACCGCCGCCGGCGGCGAGGATCGCCATCGCCTTCGCCGTATCGATCGGCGAGCCGCCGCCGAAGCCGATCAGACAATCGAAGCTGCTCTCCCCGCGCGTGCCGCGGGCAAGTACTCCAACCCCGGCCTCGATCACCGTATCCACCGGCTCCGGCACGGTGTCGGCGAAGACCTCAGCCGCGATGCCGGCCGCCGCCAGCGGATCGAGACAGCGCCGGATCAGCCCGGAAGAGACCATGAACGGGTCGCTCACCACCAGCGGCCGGCGCAGCCCGAGCAGGGCGAGCACGGCGGCGATCTCACCCGCCGCACCGCCGCCGACCCGCAGGAGTTTCGGCGAGAAGAGGTTGACCGTCATGCCGCGCGGCCGACGCTCAGCCGCGATAATCCGGCCGATCGCCCTCGATCAGCCGCAGTGACGCCTGCCAGGACATTTCGAAATGCTCCAGCCGTCCCTCGCGATTGAACTGCGCGGCGGTATGCTCGCGGACCGATTCGGGCGGCAGGATCAGCTCAGCCCCACCCGCGAGCGCCTGCACCTGCGCCTGACAGGCGCGTTCCAGATAATAGATCTCGCTGAACGCCTCCGGGATGGTGCGCCCGCAGGCGAGCAGCCCGTGGTTGCGCAGGATCATCGCCTGGTTCTGGCCGAGATCGCGTACCAGACGGTCCCGCTCTTCGAGGTCGAGCGCGATGCCCTCATAGCCGTGATAGGACAGACGCCCATAGAATCGTAGCGCATGCTGGCTGATCGGCAGCAGCCCCTGTTTCTGCGCCGAAACCGCGATGCCGGCGGCGGTATGGGTATGCACCACACACATCAGATCGGGCCGCGCCATGTGGATGGCGGAATGGATGGTGAAGCCGGCGGCATTCACCTCCCGGCTCCGATTGTCGTCATGCCCAACCACATTGCCGTGCAGGTCGATCTTCACCAGATCGGAGGCGCGCATTTCGTGGAACAGCACGCCGTAGTGATTGATGAGGAAATGATGCTCTGGCCCGGGCAGACGCGCGCTGATATGGGTATAAATCAGATCGGTCATGCGGAAATGTGCAACCAGGCGGTAGAGGGCGGCGAGATCGCAGCGGATTTTCCATTCCGCCGCATCGACGCCGGCAAGGCTTGCCGGTGCGGTATCGATATTCATGGTTCGTGCCTCCGAATTTTCATCATACTTAACTCTCCGCCCGCTTGCCAGAGCCGTCAAGCCACTAGCCGCCATCGCTTTGCCACGAAGTCGGCGGATGACAACAGCGGGGTGAGGTCGTATCACGCCCCGATGACACTGAGGGGAAAACCAGCCTCGATGCGCTCCGCCAGCCTGCGTGCCTTGCTGCCCCCTGCCCTGCTGCTCGCGGCGCTGAGCGGCTGTGGCCCGAGCTATTCCCCCAATACCTATTCGAGCCACGCCGTGCAGCAGGCGAACAAGGTGGAAGAGGGCGTGGTGGTCGGGGTGCGGCAGGTGAAAGTGAGCGTCGATACCACCAGCGGCATGCTGGTCGGTGGTGCCGCGGGCGGCATCGCCGGCGCGCAGACCCCCGGCAGCAGCGCCGCCACGGCCTTCGGAACGCTTGGCGGCGTGGTGGTCGGCGGCCTCGTCGGCTCCGCCGTCCAGCACGGCACGAGCGACACCAAGGCCTATGAATACATCGTGCGCAAAGCAAATAACGACATGCTCTCCGTCACTCAGCAGGATACCGTGCCACTCGCGCTGGAGGAGCATGTCCTGGTGATCACTGGAACCCAGGCCCGCGTGGTTCCCGATTACACCATTCCCTCCGACGCGATGCCGATGCCGGAAGAAAAAAAAGCCAAGACAGAAAAGGCCGCCACCACGGCAAACCCAACACCGCCCGCCGTCGAACCCGCCACGCCGGCCACCCCCGCACCGGCTTCCTCCGCACCGGCTTCCCCCACTCCGGCCGCGCAGCCTGCCCTTCCCGCCGCTACCCCAGCCATGCCAGCGATCAACCCGGCCGCCGCTGCCCAGGCACCGGCGGCTGCCGCGCCACAAACCGCCGCAAGCAGTCCGACGACATCGCCGCCGCCCACGACCGCCAGCACGACGCCCACCACTTCGACACCCACTGGCACGACGCCCACTGGCACGACACCGTAGCCGAAAATAGCGGCTTCCGCCCGGCTGCGGATTGGGCTAAGTCTGCCTCTCTGGCTCCGTGGATCAACTGCATAGAGCGTTGCCCTCCGAAGGCTGATGTCAAAGGAATCTGGTTTAGAAGGAAGTGGAAAAAGGCAACGAGTTTCAGTAAGTTGACGGTCTCTCGCCAAGCTGCTCGATCTGAGAAATTCTTCGCGTAAGCACTGCGTAAGCAGAGCTCGGAGAGCAGCAGCGAACGAAGGCGTAGCGCGATTCGGCACGATGCGTTGAGCGTTAGCGGCGAGAGGCTCGATTGAAAGTATCCGAATCCGTCGACCTGCAAAGGTTGGTCGGACGAGGCAATGAGAGATGCGCCCGTAGCTCAGCTGGATAGAGCGCCACCCTCCGAAGGTGGAGGCCACACGTTCGAATCGTGTCGGGCGCGCCATTTCAGAACAGAACTGCAAACTCCGGCTACGCCGGTTTTCGCGCCGGAAGCGGCGGCTAGAGTGCGCTGCTGCCGGTTTGGTGGACACGCTGTTTAGCTCGCGGCGGCGATCCGCTCGAACTCCATAGGGCTGAGATAGCCGATGGTCGAGTGGCGACGCTGTGGATTGTAGAAAAGTTCGATATAATCGAACACGTCGGCGCGGGCCTGGTTGCGGGTGCGGTAGACCTTGCGGGCGGTGCGTTCGGTTTTCAGCGAGGAGAAGAAGCTCTCCATGGCTGCGTTGTCCCAGACGTTGCCGGAGCGGCTCATGCTGCACGCAACACCGTTATCGGCCATGAGCTTCTGAAACTGCTCGCTGGTGTATTGGCTGCCCTGGTCGGAGTGGTGCAGCAATGCATTCGGCCTGCCGCGCCGCCAGATCGCCATCATCAGCGCGTCGGTCACCAGTTGGGCGGTCATCGCGGCTTGCATCGACCAGCCCACCACGCGGCGTGAAAACAGGTCGATGACGGCTGCCACGTAAAGCCATCCCTCGGCTGTCCAGATGTAGGTGAAATCTGCCACCCATTTCTGATTTGGCGCGCTGGCCTCGAACTGACGGTCCAGCACGTTGGCCGAGATCGCTGCGTTGGACCGTTCGCCCTGGTCCGCCGGAAGCCCCCGCCGGCGCGGCCGTGCCCGTAAAGCCTGTGCACGCATCAACCGTTCAACGCGGTGCAGCCCGCACGAGGCGCCTTCGGCCAGCATGTCATGCCAGACGCGTCGGGCGCCATAGGTTCGGTCACTGGCTACGAAACTGGCCCGCACACGCGCTGTCAGCGCCTCGTCTGCAACAGCCCTGGCGCTGAGCGGCCGGGAAAGCCAGGCATGAAAGCCACTGCGCGAAACACCGAGCGCCTCGCAGAGCCAACTCACCGGCCAGACCCCTCGGTGCTTTGCCACGAAGCCGAACTTCATATCGACTCCCTGGCAAAGTAGGCCGCGGCTTTTTTTAGGATGTCGCGCTCCGCCTTCAACCTGGCGACCTCGCGACGCAGCTGCGTCAGCTCCTGCTGCTCCGGCTTGACCTGCCCGTGCCCAGGAAAGGCTTGCCGAGGATTCCCCTCTCCTTCCCGGGCCCAACGCCGCAAAACACTCTCCGCCACATCCAGATCACGGGCCGCCTGAGCAACGGCAACACCACGCTCCTTGATCAGCTTAACCGCCTCGACCTTGAACTCACGGCTGAATACCCGGCGCTTCATCCTGAACCTCCAATCCGGTGGAAAACCTTAACTCGGTGTCCACCAAACCGGCAGCAGCTCA
>DAHXNW010000002.1 GCA_027365195.1 Acetobacteraceae bacterium | reverse complement strand
GTTCGCGATCGGCGATGTGGCGCGCTATCCGGGCAAGCTGAAGCTGATCCTGCAGGGGTTCAGCGAGGCGGCGATGGCGGCGCACGCCATCCACCCGATCTGCCGCCCCGGCCAGGAACTGCATTTCCAGTATTCGACCAGCACCGGCGTGCCGGGGTAGCGGGTTGGCTTTCAGCCGGCACCGGCCCGCACCCCCACCCGACCACCCATTCAGCATACTGTCGTGGGTGACCGGGTGGGGGTGGGGGTGCGGGCCGGTGCCGGCTGTAGACGATGAGTCCCGCTTGAACGGTGCGGTGGACGTGCTATCTAAAGAGTGTCGATTCGTCGGCTATGGTGATAAACGGCGCGTGGAATAAACGTTGTGGACCCGGGGGCAGTGCCCGGCGCCTCCATATAGGGGGGGCGAAACAGGCTCGACACGCGTGGTAAAGACTCGCCTTTTGCCCGGCATGGTTCCGCCGTCATCGGGCCATATGATAAGTGCCAATGACAACATGGTGCTCGCTGTCGCTGCATAAGCGATAAGCGCGGTTCGGGGGGCACCGGGCAACAGAAGCCCCCTACTTTCCACGCATCGCATTGGAAGAGTCGCCGTCGGCGCGATTTGGTATTATAGCGCGCCGATGACCGAAGTCTCCGAAACCCTCGCCCGTCAGTTCGGCCTCAGCGCCGAGGAATACGCCCGCGTGCTCGCGATCATGGGGCGGCTGCCCTCGCTCACCGAGCTCGGCGTGTTCAGCGTCATGTGGTCGGAGCATTGCTCCTACAAATCCTCCCGCATCTGGCTGAAGACCCTGCCAACCACCGCGCCCTGGGTGATCCATGGGCCGGGGGAGAATGCCGGCGTCGTCGATATCGGCGAGGGGCTGGCGGCGGTATTCAAGATGGAGAGCCACAACCACCCGAGCTTCATCGAGCCGTATCAAGGCGCGGCGACGGGGGTGGGCGGCATCCTGCGCGACGTCTTCACCATGGGGGCGCGGCCGATCGCCAATCTCAACGCCCTGCGCTTCGGCGATCCGGCGCATCCGGCGACGCGGCGGGTGTGCGACGGCGTGGTGCGCGGCATCGGCGGCTATGGCAATTGCGTCGGCGTGCCGACGGTGGGCGGCGAGATCAATTTCCATCCCGCCTATAACGGCAACCCTTTGGTGAACGCGATGACCGTGGGCATCGCCCGCCAGGATCGCATTTTTCTCAGCGCCGCCGCGGGCATCGGCAACCCGGTGGTCTATGTCGGCTCGAAAACCGGGCGTGACGGCATCCATGGCGCCACCATGGCGAGCGCCGAATTCGGCCAGGACGCCGAGCAGAAGCGGCCCACCGTGCAGGTCGGCGATCCGTTCACCGAAAAACTGCTGATCGAGGCCTGTCTCGAACTGATGCAGACCGATGCGATCATCGCCATCCAGGACATGGGGGCGGCCGGGCTGACCAGCTCGGCGGTGGAGATGGCCGGGCGCGGCGGCGTCGGCATCGAACTCGATCTCGACCGCGTGCCACAGCGCGAGCGCGGCATGAGCGCCTATGAGATGATGCTCTCGGAGAGCCAGGAGCGGATGCTGATGGTGCTGCGCCCGGAGCGCGCGGCGCTGGCGCAAGCGGTGTTCGAGAAATGGGAGCTGGATTTCGCCGTCATCGGCACACTCACCGACAGCGGACGCATCGTGGTGCGCCATCGCGGGCAGGTTGAGGCCGATATCCCCCTGCTACCGCTCGCCGAGCAGGCACCGCTCTATGAACGCCCGACGATCGCCCCCTCGCCGCCGGCGCCGCTCGGTGCGGTTGCCGATCCGCTCGGGCTGTCGGCAGCGCTGGAGCTTCTGCTCGCCTGCCCCGATCTCTGTTCGCGGGCCTGGGTCTATCACCAGTACGACAGCACCGTGGGCGGCCAGACGATCAAGCGCCCTGGTGCCGCCGATGCCGCCGTGGTGCGCATCGACGGGCATGCCCGCGCGCTGGCGCTCACCACCGACTGCACGCCACGCTATTGCGCCGCCGACCCGCGCACCGGCGGGGCGCAGGCGGTGGCGGAGGCTTGGCGCAACCTCACCGCCGTCGGCGCGCGCCCGCTCGCCATCACCGACAATCTGAATTTCGGCAATCCGGAAAAGCCCGAGATCATGGGGCAGTTCGCCGCCGCCATCGCGGGCATGGCGCAGGCCTGCCGGGCGCTCGATTTCCCGGTGGTGAGCGGCAATGTCAGCCTTTACAACGAAACCGAGGGGCGCGGCGTGCTGCCCACGCCGGTCATCGGTGGCCTCGGCGTGCTGGAGGACGCGGCCCAGGCGGTCGGCCTCGCACTCCGCCCCGGCCTCGATCTGGTGCTGCTCGGGCATAGCCAGGGCTGGCTCGGTCAGTCGCTCTGGCTGCGCGAAATCCTCGGGCAGGAGGCTGGCCCGCCGCCGCCGGTCGATCTCGTCGCCGAGCGACGCACCGGCGATTTCTGCCGCGCGCGGATCCTTGCCGGCCACGTCGCCGCCTGCCACGACGTGTCGGACGGCGGGGTGCTGGTCGCGGTGGCGGAGATGGCGCTCGCCGGCGATTGCGGCGTCAGCCTCGCCGCCGGGCCGGCCGAAGTGCCGGCGCATGGCTTCTGGTTCGGCGAGGACCAGGGACGCTATATCATCGCCTGCACCGACTCGGCGGCATTGCTGGCGGCGGCGCAGGCGGCGGGAATCGTCGCCCGCCGTCTCGGCCACAGCGAGGCTTCGGGGCATTTGACACTGCCCGACGGCGTCGCCATATCGATGCAGGCGCTGCGAACAGCGCATGAGCGTTTCTTTCCGGCGTGGATGGCGATGTGAGGAGAAGCGGATGGCGATGTCGGTGGGCGAGATCGAGGGCCTGATCAGATCGGCGCTGCCGGACGCAGAGGTGACGATCGAAGATCTCGCCGGCGACGGCGATCACTACGCCGCCAGCATCGTGAGCGAGCGCTTCCGTGGCCTCTCGCGCGTGCGCCAGCATCAACTGGTCTATGCCGCACTACAGGGCCGCATGGGCGGCGAATTGCATGCGCTGGCGTTGCAGACCTCAGCGCCGGATTAAATTTCTAACCGGAGATTCAAGATGAGCCAGGATATCGCCGAGAAGATCAAGACCGAGATCACCGCCAACCCGGTGATGCTCTATATGAAGGGCACCGCGGCGTTCCCGCAATGCGGCTTCTCGGCCCGGCTGGTGCAGATCCTCAAGCACATGAACGTGCCCTTCCAGACCGCCAATGTGCTGGAAGACCCGGCCTTGCGCGATGGCATCAAGCAGTTCTCCAGTTGGCCGACCATTCCGCAGCTCTACATCCAGGGCGAATTCATCGGCGGCAGCGATATCGTGACCGAGATGTTCCAGTCCGGCGAGTTGGCCGAGTTGCTCGCCGCGAAGGGCATCCCGCACCAGGCCGCTGCCTGAGGGTGACGCTCAAAGCCTGCGCCGGACGCTGCCGGCCCAGTGCCGCGCGAGTTCGGCCAGGCCACGCGGCCGGCGCGGGTTGAGCAGCAGCAGCCCGATCCGCTGCCGCCGCTCGCTGGTCCAGTCCTGTTTGTAGGGATCATCGCCACGGCCGAAATCGAGTTCGCCCGGTGCATCCTCTTCGATCAATGTGCGGATCATCGAGGCCGTCAACACGGTACCGGGCGAAAGCGGCTTGAACGCCTCGTCATGCGCGAGTTTCAGCACGCTGGCCCGCCCGCCTTCCACCACCCATAGCTGCGCCGCCACCGCCTCGGCGCCGACATGCAGCAGGCCGAGACGTAAAAGCCCTTGCGCGGCGGTGCGGCGCATCAGGCCAGCGTTGAAGCGGGGGAACGGTTCCGGCTCCTTCCAACTGCGCTGATACACCGCCTCGAACGCCGCGATGCCGCCCTCCAGCCCGGCGCCACCACGGATCAGCGAGAAGGTGGCCTCGCTCCGGCGCAGCTTGCGGCGGATGGTCTCACGCAGCCGGCCCGGCCGCGCCGCGAGATACTGCGCCCAGTCGCGCCCGCGCAACATCTCGTGCCAGTTGCCGAAATGATCGAACCGCCGCACCACCATCCCGGCGGCACGGATGCCCGCGCACAGCGGGCCGAGCGGTGGCCAGTCCGCCGGCAGCGCATCGAGCCGCACCACCGGCCAGTCGCGGCAGAAGGCACCGAACGCCCGCCCGGCCTCACGCAGCGCCGCATCATCGAGCCCCTCGCGCAGCAATGGCCGATAGAGGCAGCTATAGGGGGTGGTCAGGCTCTGCAAACGCCGCCCACCCTCGTCGCGCCGCATCGGGAACAGCGCCGCCTGCCCCGCCGGCACGAACAGCGGCGCCGCATCCGGCGGCAGCGCATCGGCGATGCTCGCCTCGTACCACGCACGGCTGGCGAACAGATCCGCATCGATGGGCGCGAAGAGGGCGGCGAGCGGGACCGGCAGCGCCGCCAGTCTCTCATAGGCGGCCTCAGCGGCGCAGGAGGACATAATCGAGGCAGCCGATCCATTCGTGCAGCGCATAATAGCTCGTCACCCAGCCGCTCACCCGCGGCACGAAATCATCGACGCTGCCGCTCGGCTGGCGGTCCATCAGCACCGGTGCCGCGGTCACGGTGATGCCGAAATGCGTGAAAGCGATCAGCGCGCGCCGCATGTGCCACGCATGCGTGACGAGATAGATCGAATGGATGCCCTGCGCCTTTAGAATTGCCGCGGTATCGGCGGCATTCTCCCAGGTGTCGGCCGATCGCGGCTCGATCCAGCGCACGTGCGTGGCGAAATCCGCCGCCAGACTAGCCGCCATCAGATCGGCGATGGAATATGGACTATGGTCGACCCGCCCGCCGGTGACGAGCACCGGCAGGCCGACACGCCGCGCGAGCGCCGCCCCGGCGCGCTCGCGCTCGAGGGTGAGCCGGCCGACGCCGAACGCCGGCGGATTCGCGTTGTCGCGGCTCACTTCGGCGGAGAGAATGACGATCGCACCCGGTGGGTCGTCTGGCGGCGGCGTGAGCGGCAGCCCATGCTCCAGCGAGACGAGCAGGCTGCCGCCGACGATGGGCAGGGCGAGCAGGAACAGCGCGGCAAGGCCGGCGGCAGCGAGCCAAAGCCCAGCCCGCCGGCCGCGCCAGGCCAGCGCGAGGCCGACGGCCGTCAACGGCAGCAGGTTGAGCGGCGGCACGACGAGCGCCACGGCGAGCGGATTGAGCGACATTAGAGAGGAGGTGAGTGGTGGGGGTGCGGGCCGGTGCAGACTCGAATTAAACAAATCATGCGCTAGCACCATCGCACAGCCGCAGGAACGCCTCCGCCTTGCCGCGCCAATCCGCTTCCGCCGCCACTACGAGGCCGCCCTCGCGCAGCCGAGCGCGCAGCGCCACATCATCATGCAGCGCCGCCATCGCCTGCGCGATCTGCGCCACCTCCGCCCCGTCGACGACCAGCCCGTTCACCCCATGCTGCACCGCATCGGTACTGCCGCCATCCCGCCCGGCGATCACCGGCAGGCCGCAGGCATTAGCCTCCAAAAACACCAGGCCGAAGCCCTCGGTATCGCCATTCGCCAATCGCCGGTTCGGCATGACGAAGACATCGCCGAGGCAGTAATGCGCCACCAGATCGTCATCGGTCACCTGGCCGGCGAACACCACCTGTGCCGCCACGCCGCTCTCCTCGGCAATCGCGCGCAGCGCCGTCTCATAGGGGCCGGTGCCGACGATCAGGTAGCGGCAGGCCGGCTGCGCGGCGGCAAGCCCGGCGAAGGCGCGGATCGTCTGATCGATACCCTTTTTCTCCAGCAACCGGCAGACCGAGACGAAGACGAAGCACCCCTCCAGCCGATACAGCGCGAGCAGATCGGCGCGCTTTGCGAGCGGTTGAAACCGCGCGGTATCGACACCGTTTTCGATCAGGCTGATCTTGTCATGCACTGCGGTGCCAAGCAGGTCGCGCACCGCCTGCAGGGTGAAGCGGCTGACCACGACGATCCGGTCGGCGGCAAGCAGCGCGCGCCGGCGGCGGCGATGGCCAGGGTCATACGGATCGTCGGTGGTGATCTCCTCACCATGCACATACACCAGAAGGCGTATGCCAGGGATATGGCGGAACAGATCGACCACCCAACCGCTGGCGAGCAATTCGCCGATGCAGATCGCCACCACTTTGCCACGCAGGATCAGCCACAGCAGCGTGATCGCGAGTTGCAGGCGTATCCACAGATCGGCGGCGAGGAACCACAGCCGGCCGCGCGCAGCCGGACGGTCGATCATCGTGCGCAGAAGATGGCGCCGGATGACGCGATAGGGCGCCCGGCGATCATGCTCGCGCCAGCCGATGGTGGGCAGCCCGTCGGTATAGTTGAGGCTGGGCGCGATCACGCTGACCGCGCCATGCGCATAGCGCGCCAGGTTTTCATATACCACCGCCGAACCGCCGCGAATCGGTGGAAAATTATTGGTGACCAGCAGCACCCGCCCGAGCGGCTTCATGCGGCAGCCTCGGGCGGCAGCAGCAGATCGGGTATGTCAAGCAGGCTCGCAAAGCGGAACGCGAGGCTGCTGGCTAGAAAATCGAGCGTCTGCGACAGCCGGTCGTAGAAACGGTGCAGATCGGCCTTGGAGCGGATATAGGGGTTGCCGCCGATGCCGAGGGAGGAGCTGTGAAAGCTGAGCGAGAACATCGTCTGCCCGCGCTCGCGCAAGCGGCGCAGCAGGCGACGCATGTCGTCGAACTCATTGCCCTCGGGCGAGAAGGTGATGCGCTCGGCGCAGCGCGAGCGGGTGAGCGCGGAGAGCAGCCTGAGCGGCACCCGCTGCTCTGCCCGCCGCGGCGCCGAGAGCGCATGATACAGCCGCCGCGCCGGCTTGCCGCCCCAGCCGACGACGCTGCGGCAGAGCGGCAGTTCGAGCAGCGGACGCTGCCGGCCGAACCAGAACACCTCGTATTCGTAATCGGTATAATCCGGCCCGCCCTCGCCGGTGAAATTGGTGCGTGGCGCGAGGCTGGTATCGATGGTGAAACCGTGGCGTTCCAGCAGCGTGGCGCTGTGCGGCCCGAGGCCATAGCGTCCGGCGCGGTAGATGCGCGGCTCGCTGCCGAAACACGCGATGAATTTTTCTTTCAACCGCAGAAGCTTGCTCTCCTCCAGCGCGGCGTCGAGATTGCCGGTGAAGGACGCCTCCCGCCCGGCGCCGCCATTGAACGGCGGCGTGACCCAGGGGTGGAGCTGGATGCCGGCGATGCACTGCCCGTTTTCCAGTTGGCGGCGGATGATGCGCACCGCATCGGCATCCTCGAGCACCGGATAGGTCAGCAGATAGGCGGGCCGCACGCCATAGGGGCTGACGATATCCTGCAGATCGCGGATATTCTTCATGCAGGCGGTGGAATAGGCGGTTCCCTCGGTGGGGTTAAGCCAATCGAAATCCTCCTCTGCGTCAATCGCGAGACAGCAGACCGGCGTTCCGGATCTGGCCCGCGCCAGCTTGACGGCGCCGAAGAGTTCAGAGGGCACTATAATATTCCAGATCCGATCCCGATGGCGGCGATAATCACCGAAACCCCGTTTCGCCACAAGCCAAGGCTGGCACGGATTGGTTGATACAAGCTTACCCAATGCCCCGGTGACGCTTTCGCTGACGCCGGTGGCCGATCCCGAGCGCCTTGCCGCGCGCTGGGAAGCGCTGGAGGCGCGCGCCGCCGGCTCGTTCTTCCAGAGCTGGATCTGGACCTTCTGTCTCGCCGCCGAACGCTTCCCCGCCGCCCTCCTGTTGTCAGCGCAAATTGCCGGGCAGGATGTCGCTTTGGCGCTGTTCAACCGCCGTGGCGCCTGGCCGGGGCCAGAGACCCTCTGGCTCGGCGAGAGCGGCAATGCCATGCTCGATGCGCCCTTCATCGAACACAACGGCCCGCTGCTGGCGCGCGACGCGCCGGCCGACCTGCTCGCCCGCTGCCTGCGCATGGCGCTCCGCGCCGCAAACCCGCCGCTGCTCGGCCGGCGCCTGGTGCTGAATGGCGTCGATGACGCAGTATTGGCGGCGGCGCGGCAAGCCGGCTCGGTCGCGCTGCGGCAGAGCCGGCCGGCGCCCTGGGTGGATTTCGCCGCCCTGCCGCCGGGCGGCTATCTCGCCAGTCTGAGCGGCAACACGCGCCATCAACTGCGCCGTGCCCGCAAGCTCCATGCCGCAACGGGGCCGCTCACGCTGCATCGCGCCGCCTCGATCGCCGAGGCGCACGCATGTCTCGACGCGCTGGCCGTGCTGCATCAGCGCAGTTGGACCGGCCGGGGCAAGCCGGGCGCCTTCGCCAACCCGGCGTTCACGCGCTTTCACCGCACGCTGATCGCGCGCGGCTGGGCGAGCGATGCGATCGATCTGCTGCGCATCGGCGTCGGCGAGCGGGTGATCGGCTATCTCTACAATTTCCGCTATCGTAATCGGGCGCTCGCCTATCAGAGCGGCTTCGACTACGCGGGCCTCACCGCCCAGCACAAACCCGGCCTGCTCTGCCATCTCCTGGCGATCGAGCAGTATCACGCAGCGGGTCTGACGGGTTACGATTTCCTGGCCGGCGGCGACCGCTACAAAATGAGCCTCGCCAATGCGAATCAGACGTTGCATTGGCTACACGCGGCGGCGCCAACCTCTCCGGCCGGCTGGATTCTGCGCGCGCGCCTCGATCGATAAGGTTACGCTCAAATATCAAGCGCGGCACCGGCCCGCACGGGATATTGCTATCGCCAAAATAATTCCCACTTCTGACAACAATTCGGGTAAAGGGTAGCAGCTAGAGCATGTCCGCATTGAGTTGGATCGTGGGGCTTCCGGCGCGGGCTGAAATCTGATTCGAGCTGCTGGCTGGGCAGGAGGCCAGCAGCGATGCCGCGTCCCTATTCACAGGATTTGCGTGAGCGCGCCGTGGCCTTGGTCGCGGCGGGCAATTCTCGACGATCTGTTGCCCAT
>DAHXNW010000325.1 GCA_027365195.1 Acetobacteraceae bacterium | reverse complement strand
GCTGGGCCACGATCTGGTGATCCCGCCGCTCGCCCCGCTCACCGCCGACCACGTGCTGGCGCATTCCTTCTACCTGCTGCACGATTTCCCCGGCCGCTACGATGGCGGCACCGTCTGGGTGCAGCGCGATCAGGATCGCAGCAACGACAGCGTCAGCCCGGTGATCATCGGCAGCAACGACTGGGCCGCCGCCTGGGCGGTGGATGGCGACGGGCGCAATCCCTATGCGGTGATCCCCGGCGGGGATGAGCAGCGGGTGCTGGCCTATCGCTTCGGTGTCAATCTCGTGATGTATGCGCTGACCGGTAATTACAAAGGCGATCAGGTGCACGTGCCGGCGATCCTCGAACGGCTGGGCCAATAGGATGGGCGGCGAGCAGACGATCACCGCGCTGCGTTTCGCGCCTCTCCTGCCGGGCTGGCTGCTGCTCGCCCTCGCCCTCGCCTGCGCCCTCGCCGTGGCGCTGGCCGCCTGGCGGCGGGCGCGCGGCGTGCTCTGGCGCACGGCGGCCTTTGCCGTGCTGCTGCTCTGGCTCGCCGGGCCACGACTGTTGCAGGAGAGCCGGCAGGGGCTGCGCGACATCGCTCTGCTGGTGGTCGATCAGACCGCCTCGATGCAGATCGGCGATCGCGCCGCACTCGCCGAGGCGGCGCGCGCGGCGATCGTCGCACAGGCGGCAAAGCTGCCCGATCTCGATCTGCGCAGCGTGGTGGTGCCCGAGGCGGGCAATGCCGGCACTAGGCTGTTCGCCGCCATCGACCGCGCGCTCGCCGACATCCCGCGCGCGCGCCTCGCCGGCATCATCGCGATCACCGACGGGCAGGTGCATGACATTCCCAAGCCCGCCAGCGCTCCGTTCGGCGGTGCGCCGCTCCACGTGCTGATCCCGGCGCGTGGCGAAGAGACCGACCGCCGGCTGCGCATCATCGAGGCGCCGGGCTATGGCATCGTCGGCCAGCCGGTGCAGCTGCGCGTCGCCATCGAGGATCTCGGCGTCGCCCATCCGGCCGCCACGGCGCGCCTCACCATCCGACAGGACGGCGCACCGCCGCGGGTGGAACAGGTGCCAGTAGGCGCGCCGATCACGCTGAGCGTGCCGATCACCCGCGCCGGGCCGACGGTGGTCGCGTTGCAGGCCGAGACGCTGCCCGGTGCGGTCTCCGATTTGAACAGCCGCGCCGTGGTCTCGATCAACGGCGTGCGCGACCGGCTGCGCGTGTTATTGGTCTCCGGCGAGCCGCATCCGGGAGAGCGCACCTGGCGGCGGCTGCTGAAAGCCGATCCGTCGGTCGATCTGGTGCATTTCACCATCCTGCGCCCGCCGGAGAAGGACGATCTCACGCCGCTCAACCAGTTGGCGCTGATCGCCTTTCCGGTGCGCGAGCTGTTTCAGGTGAAAATCCGCCAGTTCGACCTCATCATCCTCGACCGTTTCCAGAATCGCGGCATCCTGCCGCCGGCCTATCTGCGCAACATCGCCGATTACGTGCGCCAGGGCGGCGCGCTGCTGCTCAGCGTCGGGCCGGAGTTCAACGGGCTCGACAGCCTGGCGGCGACGCCGCTCGGCGCGGTGTTGCCGGCCAGCCCCACCGGCCTCGACAGCGGCGTGGTGGAAGGCCCGTTCCGCCCGCTGGTGACAGCCCTCGGCACGCGCGATCCGGTGACGCAGGGCCTCGCCGGCTGGCAGGACGGCCAGCCGCCGCGCTGGGGCGAGTGGTATCGGCATATCGCGGTGAACGACGTGCATGGCCAGGTGGTGATGCGCGCGCCGGACGGCCAGCCGCTTCTGGTTCTCGACCATGTGGAGAAGGGCCGCGTGGCGCTATTGCTGTCGGACCAGATCTGGCTGTGGTCGCGCGGCCATGAGGGCGGCGGGCCGCAGGCGGAACTGCTGCGCCGCATCGCGCACTGGCTGATGCGCGAGCCGGAATTGGAGGAAAACGCGCTCACCGCCGAGGCGAGCGGCGGCCGCCTGCTGATCGAGCGCCGCTCGCTCGACCCGGCGCCACCGGGGCCGGTGAGCGTCACCGACCCGGACGGCCATCGCCAAAGCCTCGCACTCCAGCCCACCGGCCCAGGCCGGGCGAGCGTCAGCCTGCCGGCGAGCACCCCTGGCGTGTGGCAGGCGAGCGATGGCACGCGCAGCGTCTATGCCGCCGTCGCCGCCGCCGATCCGCTGGAATTCGCCGATCTGCGCGCGACGGCGACGAAACTCGCCCCGATCGTCGCGGCGAGCGGCGGCAGCACGCACTGGCTGGTGCCGGCCGGGGCGCCCGAACTACGCCGGGTGGCGAGCGGGGCGGCGACCGCCGGCGCGCATTGGATCGGCCTGCGCGAAAACCACGACCATGTCGTGACCGGCATCGCCGCCCTGCCACTCCTGCCGCCCTGGCTGGCGCTGACGCTGATTCTGGGGCTGGCGTTGCTGGCGTGGCATCGGGAGGGGCGGTAGGGCGGAGAAAATTCGGTTTGACGAGTTGGGTGCAATCTAAAGACAACTGCTTTGCGAGTTGAGTTTTTAAGGGGAAACTACGCGTGGGGGGATTGATGGACGGAGATAAACTTCTTGAAGAAATCACGCATCGAATTATGAAACGAAAACGCACGAAAACGGTCTCGGACGCTGCGCTTGCCAAAGAACTAGGGATTACCCAGCCCGCTCTTGCTAATTACAGAGGGAAGAAAGTTACAGCCCGCCAAGTAGTCAATCTAATGGAAAAGTTCGCGCGTGAAGCTGAGAGACAGCTAGTTAACGATTCTGTGATGCCCGTCGTTGAGTTCTTTCCATTGAAACCTAAAGAGATGAACCAGGGAAAGAACTGGCAGATCTTCTCGACAAATGACAACGGGGGGCAATCGCATCCATACCTCGTAGGCTTACGCAAAATTCTGGAGCAAGCCCACGGAATCTACGTTTTCCATGATAGTAGAGGACGAGCGATCTACGCCGGCAAAGCGCAGAAACAGCCATTGTGGACCGAGATCAACAAAGCATTCAACAGGGATAGAGGAGAGGTGCAGAACCTCAAACGTGTTGATCACCCAACGAGCCGCATCCCGTACAAAACAAATGACGAGAGACAGCGCCAGATCAAAAAATCTGATGTTGCTCTGCATCAAATTGCCAGTTACGTGAGTGCATATGAGGTGTCGGATGGCTTAATCGGTAAATTTGAGTCCCTAATTGTGCGTTCCTTTGCAAATGATCTTTTAAATGTCCGGATGGAAAATTTCTGAGAACGTTCCGTATTCTTTCTATCGCTGGCTAAACAGCAGTCAGGGCCGCAATGATTCCTTGAACCACGCGCCCTCCGTACCTGGTGCCACCCTATTGCGGCAATTCGATTCTCGCCGAATACCGCCGCACTCGGTATGCGCGCCGCGCTGGCAGGCGGCGGTGCGCCGGGCCAAGACAATACCATGGGTCGCGGTCAGCGAGACATGGTATTGCCCCATCATGCCTCAAGAAAGGCTGCGCGGCTGTTCGTCGAAGACGCGATAGGCGAGATGCACGAGGCGATTGGCGGTGCTCTGGAAGCCCGCCAGATCGGCGTCCTTCGCGAGGGTGAGCAGGCGGTCGGCGAGCATCAGCGGGCTGCTGGCGGGCGCCTCGGTGAGCGGGGTGGCGTGCGACATGGGGTGTTTTCCTTGTGTCCGAGACCGGGCATTTTCCGGCCTCACCCGCATCATGCGCAGCGGTTCTTGCCGAAAGGTTAACGAGCGGATGTTTTTTCAACCGCTCCGGCATCCACCGGCCCGCGCCCTTGCGCAAAGCGGCGCGGATCGAGGCGCGCCAGCACCGCGGGCGCAAAGCCCGTCTCGCGCCCGCCGATCAGGTCGGCCACCAATTGCCCGGCCGCCGGCGCGGTCTGGATGCCGTAGCCGCCCTGACCGACACACCAGAAAAACCCTTCTTCGCCCGCGTCCCAGCCGAAGGCGAGGCTGCGATCGGGGGTGAAGCTGCGCAGCCCGGCCCAGCGGTGCTCCACGCGGCGGACCGGAATGTCCAGCGCCTGCTGCATCCGCTCGATGGCGATGGCGACGTCGATCTCGTCCGGCTGCACATCCTGCGGCGGCATCGGCGTTTCATCGGCCGGGCTGACCATCAGCCGCGTGCGCGCCTCCGGGCGGACATACCAACTGTGCCCGACGTCATTGACCAGCGGCCAGGATTCGCACGCATACGGCGCCGGGTCGATGATCACCCCGGTGCGGCGCATCGGCGTGAGGCCGAGCGGGGCGACGCCGGCCGCCGCCGCCACCGCATCGCCCCAGGCGCCGGCGGCGTTCACCAGGATCGGCGCCTGGAACATCGCGCCGGTGCTCGTCTGCACCGCCCAGAGGCCGCCGGTCCGCTCGATCCGCTGTGCCCGATGGCGCAGCGCGAGCACGCCGCCGCGCGCCCGCAGTAGGGCGAGAAACCCCTGATGCAGGGCGGCGACGTCGATATCGAACGCATCCTCCTCGATCGCCGCCGCGACGGCATAGCCGGGGCGCAGCGCCGGCACCCGGGCGGCCACCTCGGCCAGCCCGATTTCGCTGAGGCCGAGGCCCTCGGCCAGCATCGCCTGGAGCTGGGCCAGTTGCGCGCTCGGTGCGAGGAACACCACCGGGCGGCGGCGGGTGAGCGGATGATCGACGAAACCCTCCGGCGGCTGCTCGAAAAACGCCCGCGAGCGGCCGGTGAGCGCGCGCACGTCGGGCGGCCCGTAATTCAGGATCCAGATCGCCGCCGAGCGCCCGGTGCTATGATAGCCGGCGCTCTCCTCCGCCTCCAGCAGCGCCACGCGATGATCGGCGGCGAGCCTTGCGGCGGCGGTGGCGCCGGCCATGCCGGCGCCGATCACGACGATGTCGAAGCGATGCTGATCCATGCGGCGATCATCGCCGAGTGCCGCGCAGCCGGCAAGTTTGTCATCGAAATATCATCGGCCATCGCTGGCGGCCGACCACGGTTTGGCCGATAACGTTCCCGTGTTCGTCGACCGGAGCGACCGATGATGTCTCGTTTGCGCATTCTGACCGGCTGCCTCGCCGTGGCCCTCGCCCTGGCCCTCGCCGCGCCGGCCCCACAGCGGGCCATGGCGGCAGGGTTGCCGTCCAGCTTCGATATCCGTTCCTTCAACGATCTGACGAGCGTCTGCGGCATGCCGTCCGAGCACCCGCTCGGGGCGGCGGCAAAGAGCCTGTGCAGCGGCTATCTGGCGGGCGTGCTCGATTTCCACATGCTGGATACCGCCGGCACGCGGCGCAACTATCGCCTGGTCTGCCTGCCGCAGCCGGTGCCGAGCCGTGCTGCGGTGATCGACGAGATGCTCGGCTGGGCGCACGACCATCCGAAATCGCTCGGCGAACCGGCGCCGAACGGCGTGCTGCGCTTCTTCGCCAGCGCCTATCCCTGCGGCAAGCACAGGGTCGGCGCAGGCTGAACCTCGGTCCGATTCAACCCGGCGCGGGATGGCTCATCATCGCGCCGGTCATCGGAATGAAGAATACGCCCACATCGCGGCGCGAATGCACCTTGCCGCTGGCATCCTTGGTGTAGGTGTAGAGGAACTGCCCGCGCTTGAACGGTTGGCCGATCGGGATGATCATCCGCCCGTTCGGCTTGAGCTGCTTGAACAGGTCTGGCGGCGCGTATTGCGCGGCGCAGGTGACGATGATGATGTCGAACCCCTCGCTCACCTCGGTCCAGCCGTAATAGCCATCGCCGACGCGGCTTTGCACATTCGTGTAGCCGAGCGGGGTGAAGATGCGGCTCACCGCATGGCCGAGCGGGGCGATGATCTCGATGGTGTAGGCGCGCGCGACGATGCGCGAGAGCAGCGAACTCTGAAACCCGCTGCCGGTGCCGATCTCGAGCGTGGTCTGCCCGGGGCGTGGCTGGCAGATCTGCGTCATATACGCTTGGCCGAGATAATCCGACAGCGCCGAGCCATAGCCGAGCGCCCAGGGCTTCGGCGCCGCTTCATAGGCATCGCCCGG
>DAHXNW010000046.1 GCA_027365195.1 Acetobacteraceae bacterium | reverse complement strand
GACCAAGGTGCTGGCACTCGAATGGGCGCCCTTCGGCATCACGGTGAATGCCATTTCGCCCACCGTGGTGGAGACCGAACTCGGCCGCAAGGCGTGGGCAGGGGAGGTGGGCGAGGCGATGAAACGCAAAATCCCCACCGGCCGTTTCGCCCAGCCGGAGGAAATCGCCCACGCCGCCCTCTTTCTCGCGAGCGCGGCGGCGGGCATGATCAATGGCGAGAATCTGGTCGTGGACGGCGGCTATACCATCCAATAGGAGATGCGGATGAACCAGACACACCACGAGGCCGTCGTGCTCGCCGATGCTGGCGGCATCGTGCGCGATCTGGCGGCGGTCATCGTTGAGAACCGGGCTTGGCTGTCGGAGATCGACGGGGCGATCGGCGACGGCGACCACGGCATCAACATGGCGAAGGGGTTCACCGCCGCCGCCGCCGCGTTGGGCGAGCCGCCACCGCCGCTGCCGGATGCGCTCGATATCCTCGGCAACACGCTGCTGGTGGACATCGGCGGCTCGACCGGCCCGCTCTATGGCAGCTTCTTCCTCGATATGGCCGAGGCGATGCGGGCCTCGCCGCTGCTCGACGCCGCCGCCTTCGCCCGCGCCCTGCATGCCGGGCTCGCGGCGGTGCAGAGTATCGGCGAGGCGAGGCCCGGCGATAAGACGCTGCTCGATGCGCTGGTGCCGGCGATTGCGGCTTACGACGAGGCTTGCGCGCGGGGCGATGGCTTCGCCGCGGCCATCGATGCGCTGGTGACGGCGGCGGCGCAGGGGCGCGATGCGACGCGCGGGATGATCGCGCGCGTCGGGCGGGCGAGCCGCCTCGGCGAACGCTCGCGCGGCGTGCTCGATGCCGGGGCGGCCTCCTGCTGCCTGCTGCTGCAAGCCCTGGCGGCGGGGTTGCGGGCGCGGCTGGCACGAGGCTGAGGCCGATGCGCAGCCTTCGCATCGGCTCCGGTGCCGGCTATTCCGGCGACCGCATCGAGCCCGCCGTGGAACTGGCCGAGCACGGCGGGCTCGATTATCTCGGCTTTGAATGTCTGGCCGAGCGCACCATCGCCCTCGCCCAGCAGGAGCGGCTGCGCGATCCCGCCGCCGGCTTCGATCCGCTGCTGACGGCGCGGATGCGGGCCGTGCTGCCGGCGTGCCGGGCGAATGGCGTGCGCGTGATCACCAACATGGGGGCGGCCAATCCACGGGCGGCAGCGCGCGCCGTGGCCGAGGTGGCCCGCGCGCTGGGCCTCGGCGGCCTCAGCATCGTGGCGGTGGTGGGCGACGATGTGCTCGATGTGCTGCGCGAAGGCACGCACCCTTTGTTGGAACGCCCCGGCACACTTGCCGATCTCGACGGGATCATCTCCGCCAACGCCTATCTGGGCGCGGGCGGCATCGTGCAGGCGCTGCGCGCCGGCGCCGATGTGGTGATCACCGGCCGGGTCGGCGATCCGGCCTTATTCCTTGCGCCGCTGATCCATGAATTCGGCTGGGCGATGGACGATTGGCACCGGCTGGGCCAGGGCACCGTGATCGGCCATCTGCTCGAATGCGCGGGGCAGATCACCGGCGGCTATTTCGCCGACCCCGGACGCAAGGACGTGGCG
>DAHXNW010000320.1 GCA_027365195.1 Acetobacteraceae bacterium | reverse complement strand
GCCGCCGGCGCGGATGGCGTCGTCGAGCGCCGTATCGCTCAGCACCCGATCGCGCGGCAGGCCGGCCTTCTCGATCAAGGCGGCGACCCGGTTGAGCATCAGCCCCTGCGTGCGCAGGCTGGCGAAATCGAGCACCAGGATCCGCGGTTCATCGGCGAAGCTGAAGATCGTCAGCCCATCGCTGCGCGTCGCCAGAATCTCCGCCACCCCGGCAGTACGAAGGACGAAGGACGGCGGCGCGGGGCGCCAGAATAGCGCCGCGCCGAGGCCGAGCAGCAGGAGCGCAAAGACGGCGAGCGCGAATGGCAGCCGGCGGCGGCGGCGCGGCGCCGGGCGGCGTAGCTTGATCGTCCGATCGTCATTGTCGCTCGCCATCGCCGCTCGCCATCGGGCGGCTCACGCTCAAGAGCCGAGATTGACCACTTGCACCCGTCGATTGCGGGGTTCGGGAGTTTGCGGCGGCGTCTGGACCGCCAGATCCTCCTCCCCCATCCCAACCGCCTGTAACCGGCGCCGATCGACGCCGTACGTGCTGGCCAGATAGCGCACCACCGTCTCCGCCCGCTGTTGCGAGAGCGCCTTGTTGAACGCCGCACTGCCGACGGTGTCGGTATGGCCGGCGATGCGAAAGCGATAGCCCGACAACGTCGGGCTGGCCAGCGCCTTGCCCAGCGCATCGAGCGCCTGCATCGCCTGCGGCGTAAGGTCGGCCGAGCCGTTGCGGAACTGCACGGTGAGATCGACCGAAGGCGCCGCGGCCGCCGCCACTTGTTGCCCTCCCGCCGGTGCGGCCGCCCCGCTCGTCGCCGGCGCGATCGGCCGGATGCCGCGTGTCGCCGCCGAGACATTGCCGGTGGGACGCAGCGCATCGATCAGCGACTGCGCCGATGGCGTGGTCTGCGCGCCGGCCGGGAGGATCGGCGCGAGCAGTAAAAAGCCGAGAAGAGAGAAGGATGCCGTGCAGGCACCCCTGCCGGAATAACGCATGGTGACCTCCCCCCGCATTGAACTCAGGCGTTCATGTTGGAGCTAGAAGATCGCGCGCGCAAGTGAAACGTCGCCGGCCGGTCGGGGTGCGTGGTGATGACGCTCACCGGGCGTACGGGTTCGCTCTCGGCCGGCATGATCTCGAATGCCTGGATCAGAACGGCGAGCGCAAGGGTCGCCTCCGCCATGGCGAAGGAGGCACCGATACACACGCGCGGCCCGGCGCCGAAAGGAAGATAGGCGAAGCGCGCGATGGGTGGGGCGTCGGGCAGAAATCGCGTCGGGTCGAACGCCTCCGGCGCGCGCCACAGCCGGCGGTGCCGATGCAGCACCCAGGGCGAGATCAGCAGCATGGTGCCCGGGTCGACCGCGTGGCCGCCGATGCTGTCCGCCGCGATCGCCTGCCGCGCGATGGCGAAGGCGGGCGGATAGAGCCGCAGCGCCTCGCTCACCACGGCACGGGTCTGCGCGAGGCCGGAGAGGGCCGCCGCCGCGTTGTCCTCGCCGAGATCGATGGTGGCGACCTCGGCCGCCACCCGCGCCTGCTCGGCTGGTGCCGAGGCCAGCAGATAGAGCGACCAGAACAGCGTGAGGGCGGTCGTCTCGTGACCGGCGACGATCATCGTCGCCACCTGGTCGCGCAGCAGCGGCGGGCTGAAGGGCGCACCGGTCAGCGGATCGCGCGCGGCGCGCAACAGATCGAGCAGATCGCGCGGCTCCTCAGGCTCCGGCGCCTGCATGCGCTGCGCGATGATCCGCTCGATCAGCGCCATCCAGCGGGCCCGGAAGCGCCGCCGGGCGAAATCGCGCGGGCTTGGGATGCTGATCGGCAGCAGTAGATCGAGCAGGAACGGCCGGCCGGGACCGGCGGCGAATTCCTCCAGCAGGGCGCGCATTGCCGCGCCATGATCGCGAATCTCGAGCGAAAACATCGAGCGACCGGCAATTTCCAGCGCTAGATGTTGCATCACTCCGAGCAGTGCCACCGGTTGGTTCGCCACGCCGCGCAGTGTCCGCACCGTCTCGGCGACCACGGCGGCGATCGGGCGGGCGAGCAGGCCGATGGTGCGCGGGCGGAACGCCGGAGCCAGGCTGCGCCGTTGATGACGCCACGCATCGCCCTCGCTGAGCAGCAGCCCATCCCCCACGATCGGCCGCAGGAGGCGGATCGAGGCGGCGGTGCGGCGGTAGGATTCGGCCTGCTCCACCAGCACGCGATGGATGGCCGCCGGGTCGTTCAGCAGCAGGCGCGGCCGGCCGAGGAATCGCTGCTCCAGCACCAGTTGCTCATAGGCGGCGCGGGGCCAGATACGCAGGGCATTGCGTCGGGCGGCGCGCAGGAATTCGCGCCAACCGAGATCCTGCGCCGGTACGTCGATGCCGGGTGGTGCGAACAAAGCGGCGTCCGACATCGCGGGCAACACTCCTCGGGCGTGGCCCGGCCAACACAACGAACGGTCTCAGAATAAACATGCAAGCGAGCCGGGGCCAGAAAAATCTGTGCCCAGCATCATGCTCTCTATTGGAGACCTGCGCCGATGTAGATCACATGGCGCAACCCGCCGAGCAGGGCGCGGATCTCGTTGAACAAGGTGCTCACCTGATAGGTGACGAGGAAAGCCACCGCATAGAACATGGCCGGAGAGGTTGCCGACAGCGCCACGATTCGCTGCCCGGTGGGCCGCAACGCGCCCGAGTCGCAAGCAGCGCGCACGATCAGCATGCCCAGCAGTCCGCCACCCAGCAGATCGAGCGGATAATGGAAGCCTTCATAGATGCGGCAAATACCGAGCAGGAGCGCCCAGGCGAAAGCCCACAGCCCGAGCCGACGATTCGCACCATAGATCAGCATCGCCAGCGCGAAGGTGACGGCGACATGATCGCTCGGGAAGGAATGGAAGCGGTTGAGATCCGCCGGATCGACGCCGAACGGCAGCACCATGTGCTGCGTCGGGTCGTGCAACGGGCGGCTGTAGGTCGGCAGCACGATCTGCAATCCGCGGCTGATGATGCCGCAGGCCACCACGGCGAGCAGACCGATGGCGATGCGGGCGCGCTCGGCAGGATCGGGCCGATGAAACCACATCGCCCACAGCAGCGCCACCAGCGGCACGGCATTTAGTAGTGACAGGTTGGCAATCGACCAGATCAGATAATCAAATAGTCGTGATCGCTGCGTCCAGGAAGCGAAGACGGCGAGCAATGGC
>DAHXNW010000306.1 GCA_027365195.1 Acetobacteraceae bacterium | reverse complement strand
TTTGGTGAGCAGGATGAGGCGCTTTTCCGGATCGAACTCGTTGAAAATGCGGCTCACCAAAGCATCGCCCTCCGGCGTGCCGAAATGGCCCCAGTTGCTGCCGGCGGGCGACCAATAGGCGCTCGCCGCCGGCTTGATGATCGCACTCACCGGATCGAGCAGGCCGCGCGAGATATTGGCGCCATCGATATTGGGAAATTTCGGCACCCCCGAGCGCGCGATGACGAGCAGCGCGTTCCAGTCCATCACATCGAGAGTGACCTTGAATCCGGCATCCTCCAACTGCTGCTTGACCAACTCGTTCATCGGTAGCGACTGCATCTGTCCGGAGCCGGAGGTGGAGATCGCGAGCGTGATGGCGCAGGGCAGGCAGCCCGCCTCGGCCAACAGCGCATGGGCTTTTGCCTTGTCGAATTTATAGATCATCGGGTGGCCGTAATACGGCAGGCTCGGCGGCGCCACGGCGTATTCCGGGGTTGCCATGCCGCCGACCAGATCGACCACGTCATCGCGGTTGATGGCGTAATTCGCCGCCTGGCGCACCCGCAGATCGGTGAACGGGCCGTGGGTGAAATTCAGGCTGTAGGTCCAGTTGTGCGGATAGACGTTGCTCACGATCTGCATGCCGGCGCGCTTGAGCACCGGGATGGCGTCGGGGGCCGGCGCCTCGATGAAATTCACCTGTCCGGAGAGCAATGCGGCGGTCCGCGTCGCCGCCTCCGGCATCGGCAGCAGCACGAGGCGCTGCTGCTTCGGGATGCGCGCCTTGTCCCAATAGGCGTCGTTCGGCACCAGCTCCATCCGCTCGTGCGGCGTCATGCTGGCGAAGCGATAGGGGCCGGTGCCGGATGGGTGGGTTGCATAGGCGTCCCAATCGTCATGCAGCGCCTCGGCGCGGCAGCGGCTGATCATCAGGACATAGGCCATGTCGTACGGGAACAGCGATTCGACGAATTTGGTGGTGATCGCGACGGTATGGTCGTCGAGCTTCTCGATGCCGGCGAAATTGGTGAGATAGGCGCGCGCGAGGCCGAATTGCTGGGTGAAGAACTGCGGTGCCTTCGGGTCGTTGATGCGCTGGAAATTCCACACCACGTCATCGGCGGTGAAATCGCAGCCGTCATGCCATTTCACCCCCTGGCGCAGGGTAAAAATCCAGCGCTTGCTATCCTTCGGGTCGATGTGCCAGGCGGTCGCGAGCCCGGGCTTGATGTCGGAGGGCTGGTCGCTTTTCGAGAGATCCCAGTTGATCAGCGCATCGTAGAGATTGAAGCCGACGAAGCGGAAGCCCTCGAAGCCCTGATCGGGATTGCCGGTGGTGACCGGCAGATCGCCCGCCGTCATCGCGACGGTCAGCACGCCCTGGCCATGCGCCTCCGGCATCACGAAGAACGCGAGGAGGATCAGGCAGCGCAGCAGTAGCGTGGCGATCCGCGACATCGTCGGCTCCCCCATGGGATACGGGAGCGATGCGGCGCAACCCTGTCGTCGCATCCGCACGCCGAGGAGGAGCATAGGTCGGCGCCCGTTAAGCGGGCAAGCGGAATATAAATCGACCAAAAGTGCTTAAACTATCATCAATTGCCCAACGTTAGTCTTCCGGATTGTCCAACCGGTGCGCCGCACCCTGCGGATCGTGCAGCGTGCCGTCGGGCTGCAGATAGACCGGCCCGATCGGCACCTTGCCGTGGCCGCCCGGGATGTCGATCACATACTGCGGCCAGGCGAGGCCGCTCAGCCGGCCGCGCAGCCCGGCGAGCAGGCGCTGGCCCTCGGCGATCGGCACGGCGAAGCGGGCGGTGCCGGGGGCGGGGTCGAGGTGATGCAGGTAATAGGGTTTGACCCGCGCCGCGAGCATCGCGCGGAACAGCGCCTCCAGCGCCGCTTCGCTGTCGTTCACGCCGCGCAGCAGCACAGACTGCCCGAGCAGCCCGATGCCCTCGCGTTGCAGCCCGCGTAGTGCCGCGCGGGCGGCTTGGGTGAATTCGCGCGCGTGATTGGCGTGCAGCACCAGCCAGACCGGTGTCTCGCTCGCAAGCGCCGCGCGCAGGCCGGCATCGATGCGCGCCGGATCGGCCACCGGCACGCGGCTATGGATGCGGATCTGGGCGATATGGCCGATCGCCGAGAGGGCGGCGATGATCGCGCCGAGCCGGCGCGGCGCCAGCAACAGCGGATCGCCGCCGGAGAGGATCACTTCGCGGATCGCCGGCCGCGCGGCGAGCCAGCCATAGATCGCCTGCAGATCGGCCTCGGAGAGCAGCCCGCCATCCGGGCCGACCTGCTCGCGGCGAAAGCAGAAGCGGCAATAGACCGGGCAGATCAGCAGCGGCTTGAGCAGCACGCGATCGGCATAGCGATGCACGAGGCCGGGCAGCGGCGAATGCACCGCATCGCCGATCGGGTCGGCGCGCTCATGCGGCGCGGTGAGCAATTCCGACGGATCGGGGATGAACTGCCGCCCGATCGGATCGTCCGCCCGTTCGATCAGCGCGCGCAGCGCCGGCGGGATGGCGATCGCATAGCGCGCGCCGACGGCGGCCACGGCATCGCGCGCGGCGGGTTCGATCAGCCCGGCGGCGAGCAGCGCATCGGCATCGCGCAGGGTGAGGCTCTGGTCGGAGGGCTGGCGTTCGGGCATGATGAGTCGGAATTAGAAGGCCATGGCCGATGTCGCAACCGGTGCCGATGTCGCAACCCGTTTGGCATCCGGAGCGTCTGGCCGCGCGGCTGCCGTTTCTGCGCCGCCGCGCCCGGCTCGCGCAGGCGGTGCGCGCCTTCTTCGACGCGCGCGGCTATCTGGAGGTGGAG
>DAHXNW010000319.1 GCA_027365195.1 Acetobacteraceae bacterium | reverse complement strand
GTGGCCGGGTGGGGGCGCGGGCCGGTGCCGGCTTACTTTCCAAACTGACCCACTACCACGCTCAGAACCTGTTCGCCTCCAACAGCGCGCGCGTGTAGGGATGCGTCACCTCGCCAGCCGCGAGATGGGCGGCGGTCGTGGTCTCGACGATCTCGCCCTCGGTCATCACCGCGATGCGCGCGCACAGATGGGCCACCACCGCGAGATCATGGCTCACCAGCAGCAACGTCAGCCCGCGCTCGCGCCGCAACCGGTCGAGCAGGTTGAGGATCGCCGCCTGCACCGAGACGTCGAGCGCCGAGGTCGGCTCGTCGAGCAGCAGCACCGGGGGGGCGAGGATCAGTGCGCGTGCGATCGCCACCCGCTGGCGCTGGCCGCCGGAGAGCTGATGCGGAAAGCGAAAGCGCTGCGCCGGGCCGAGGCCGACCTCGGCGAGCGCGCGCGCGATCCGCCCCTCGCCATCGTCGAGCCGCTGGATCGCCACCGGATCCTGGAGACTCTGATCGACCAACTGCGCCGGATGCAGCGAGCCATAGGGATCCTGGAACACCATCTGCGCCAGCATGCGCTGCGCGCGGGTGCGGCGACGAGGCATCTCCTGCCCGGCGAGGCGGATGTGTCCCGCGCGCGGCGGAGCGAGGCCGGCGATGGCGCGCAGGATGGTCGATTTGCCGGAACCCGATTCGCCCACCAGCCCAAACGCCTCGCCGGCCGCCACGCTGAGCGAAACGCCGCGTACCACGTCGCGCCCGCCATAGGCGATGCTGACGTCGTGCAGTTCGATCATCGCACCGGCTCGAGCCAGTCCGGATCGCGCGCCAGCACCGGCAGGCGCGCGCGGCGGTGGGCGAGATCGGGCAAGGCGGCGAGCAGGCCGCGGGTGTAGGGATGGCGCGCCGCCGCCAGTTCGCTCGCGCGACAGCTCTCGACCACACGCCCGGCATACATCACCAGCACGCGGTCGCAGAAAGCGCGCACCAGATGCAGGTTGTGGCTGATCAGCAGCAGCCCCATGCCGCGCGCGCGCACTTGCTCATCCAGGATTGCCAGCACCTGGCGCTGCACCGAGGCATCGAGCGCCGAGGTCGGCTCGTCGGCGATGAGCACCTCCGGCCCTGCGATCAGCATCATGGCGATCATCACCCGCTGTCCCATGCCGCCGGATAATTCATGCGGAAACGCCCGATAGACCCGCGCCGGGTCGCGGATATGCACCGATTCCAGCATCGCCAGCGCCGCCTGCCGCGCCGCGCGGCGGCCCTGGCGCAAATGGGTGCGATGCGTCTCGGCGATCTGCTCGCCGACGCGCAGCAGCGGGTTGAGGGCGTATTTCGGATCCTGCAGCACCATGCCGATGCGCCGCCCGCGCAGCCGGCGAAACCCCGCTTCGTCGAGGCCGCGCAGATCGGTCTCGCCGAGTCGCAGCACCTCGGCGCCGACCCGCGCCGAGGGCGGCAGCAGCCCCATGATGGCGCGCCCGGCGGTGGATTTGCCCGAACCGGATTCACCGACGATGCCCAGCCGCTCGCGCCCGAGCGCAAAGCCGATGCCGCGCAGGGCGGCGAAATCGCCCCCCTCGCCCGGATAGGTCACGCGCAGATCGGCGACTTCGAGGAGGATTTCGCTCATGCCGCGCGCGGGTCGAAAATCTCGCGCAAACCATCGCCGAGCAGGTTGAAGCCGAGGCTCACGACAAAAATCGCAAGCCCCGGGATGGTCGCCACCCACCATTGATCGAGCAGCACGTCGCGCCCGCTCGCCACCATCGCCCCCCACTCGGGGCTTGGCGGCTGCGCGCCGAGGCCGAGGAAGCCGAGGCCGGCGGCGGTGAGGATGATGCCGGCCATGTCGAGCGTGAGGCGGATGATGACGGAGGGCAGACAGAGCGGCAGGATCTGCGTGCGCAGGATGCGCCAGGCGGAGGCGCCCTGCAATTCGGCGGCGAGGACGAATTCGCGCGCCCTGAGGCTCAGCGTTTCGGCCCGCGCGAGCCGCGCATAGGGCGGCCAGGCGGTGAGGGCGATGGCGATCACCGCGTTGCGAATGCCCGGGCCGAGGGCGGCGGCGAAGGCGAGGGCAAGGATGAGGCGCGGGAAGGCGAGAAAAATATCGGTCAGCCGCATCAGCACGAGGTCGATCCAGCCGCCGAAATACCCCGCCGGCAGGCCGATGCCGAGGCCGATCGGCAGCACGATCAGCGCGACCATGGCGACGATGGAGAGGGTGATGCGCGCGCCGAATACGACGCGGGCATAGAGGTCACGCCCCAGTTCGTCGGTACCGAAAGGGTGTGCGAGGCTCGGCGGCAGTAGCCGGTCGGGCAACGCTTGCAGCACCACCGCGCGCGCCGGCGCCAGTAGGGGTGCGGCGAGGGCGACGGCGATCAGCGCCAGCACCACGAACAGCCCGCTCATCGCCAGCGGATTGCGCGCGAAGCGGCGTAGATTGCGATACCACCGCCCGGCCCGCGCCTGCGCCCGACCGCCTGGCGTCTCGGTGAGCAGCCACGCCTGCCACCCCACCGGCTTCATCGCCGCGCCCCGGTATCGGCGCGCGGATCGAGCAGCGGATAGAGCAGATCGGTGAGCAGATTGAGGCCGATATAGACCACGCCGATCAGGATCGTGCCGCCGATCACCGCGTTCATATCCGCATTGAACAGCGAATTCTTCATGTAGAGACCAAGGCCCGGCCAGGCGAACACCGTCTCGGTCAGCACCGCCCCCTCCAGCAGGCTGCCGAAGGTGAGGGCGATGACGGTGATCAGCGGCACGGCGATATTGCGCAATCCATGCACCCACACCACGCGCCGGCGCGAAAGGCCCTTGGCGCGCGCCGCCAGCACGTATTCCTGACTCAACTGGCCGAGCATGAAGCTGCGTGTCATCCGCGCGATGAAAGCGAGCGAGAGGAGGCCGAGGATCGCCGCCGGCAACAGCAGATGCGCCGCCGCATTGGCCATCACGTCCCACTGCCCGGCGAGGGCGCTGTCGAGCAACAGGAGGCCGCTACGCTCGGGTACCATGTCCTCGAAGCCGACATCGAGCCGCCCCGGCCCCGCCACCCAACCGAGGCGGGCGTAGAACACCAGAAGCCCGATCAACCCGAGCCAGAACACCGGCATCGAATAGCCGAACAGCGAGAGCAGCCGCACCGCCTGATCGATCGCGCCGCCGCGCCGCGTGGCGGCGAGCACGCCGAGGGGGATGCCGAGGCCGAGGCCGATCAGCAGGGCGGCGAGGGAAAGCTCGACGGTGGCTGGAAACACATGCAAAAGATCGGTCAGCACCGGCTGGCCGGTGATCACGGACGTGCCGAAATCGCCATGCAAAATCTGGCGCAGATAGCGCAGATACTGCACGGAGAGCGGCAGATCGAGCCCCATGCGGGCGCGCGCCGCCCGATACACGCTGGGCGCCGCGTGTTCGCCCACCACGGCGAGCACCGGGTCGATCGGGATCAGCCGGCCGATCACGAAGGTGACGAGCGTCAGACCGAGGAAAGTTGCGGCAACCGAGAGGATCAGCCGCAGCAGCCGGCGCAGACCGGCCACCGCGGCATCCATGGGTGCTACTTCGTCACCTTCCGGTAATAGGTGAGATCGGAGGTGATGCCGGCGATGAAGCCATGCACGCGCGCCTGCTCGGCGATCTGGAAGGTCGGCTGGAACAGGATCATGAACGGCCCTTCTTCCAGCACCTTCTTCTGCAAATCGTGATACATCGCCACCCGCTTGGCGGTATCCGGCTCCTGCGCCGCCGCCAGCGTCTCCTGCGAAAGCTGCAGGATGGCCCAGTCATTGCGCCAAGCGAGCGGCTTTTCCGCCGCCTTGTCGGAATTATCCGGATTATAGGCGAACGTATCGGCGTTGGTGTGCGGGTCGAGATAGTCCGGCCCCCAGTTGACCAGCACCATCTGATGCTGGCGCGCGCGATAGAGGGTGAGCACCTGCTTCAGATCGGCCGGCACGATCGCCACCTTGATGCCGGCAAGCCCCATGGTCTGCTGCACCGATTGCGCGATATCGGTGTACGGCGTGGTGTTCGGGGTGTCGAGGCGCAGCTCGAAGCCGTTGGGAAAGCCCGCCTGCGCCAGCAGCGCCTTCGCCTTCGCCACGTCCAGATGGTTCGGATCGTCGTCGAGCGCGCCGAGGAAGCCGTCCGGCAGGAAGGTCTCATGCACCTTGAAGCTGCCTTTGAGGAAGCTGCCGGTCATGCCCTGCGCGTCGATGAGGTAGCGCATCGCCTGACGCACCAGCGGGTTGGCAAGCCGCGGGTCTTTCTGGTTCAGCCCCACATACCAGGTATCGGAGCCGGGAAACTCCTCGATCCTGATGCCCTTGCGCTTGGCCACCGCGGCGATCTGGTCGGGCGTGAGGTTGCGCGCGATATCGACATCGCCCTTCTCCAGCAGCAGCCGCTGCGAGGCGCTCTCGACGATGTTGCGAATGACGATGCGGCCAACCCCGGGCGGCCCCAGGCGATAGGCCGGATTGGCCTGCATGGTGACCGATTCCTTCGGCTTCCAGCTGATCAAAACGAACGGGCCGGAAGCGGCGTCATGCGACTTGAGCCAGGCGTTGCCCAGATCGCCGCCCGCCTGATGCGCCATCGCGAGCTTCTTCTCGACCACCGAGCCGACCACCGAACTCATCAGATTGAGCACCAGACTCGGCGCGAAGCGGACCGGAGTGGTGAAACGCAGCGTGTGCGCATCCACCGCCTGGATCAGCGTGCCGACGTTCTCCGGCGTCCAGCCGAGCTGGGTGATCAGAAAAGCCGGCGTCTTGTTCAGAATCACCACGCGTTGCAGCGAGAAGGCGGCATCCTCGGCGGTGAGCGGGCTGCCGTCGTGGAATTTTTGGCCCGGTCGCAGGGTGAAGGTGAAGGTCTTGCCATCCGGGCTCACCACCCAGCTCTGCGCCACGCCACCGACCATTTTCGTCAGATCCTCGGCCTCGTAGCGGATCAGCCGGTCGTAGACGTTGGTGATCACCTCCTCGTCACTCAGCTCATACGCCTCGGCGGGATCGAGGGTGATGATGTCATCGATCTGCTTCGCCACCACCAGCGTATTGGCCGGAGTCGCGGCATGCGCGGCGACCGGGAGGAGCAGGGCGAGGGCGGCGAGCAGAAGACGACGTGGGTGCATCGGGCGGTCCTTTCGCGATGGTATCATGAAAGCGTCAGCCGGCCGGCGACGCAAGGGGTTGATGCGCCAAAATACCCCCCCAGCTTGCGGTGGCGCCGCTTTGCGGCGACACTTCCCCCTCATCCGCCGACAGGACCGCATGATGATCTCTCCCCCGCCTCCTTTCATCCTTGGCATCGGCGGCACCACGCGCCCCGGCTCTTCCACCGAGCGCGCCCTGCTGCTGGCGCTCGCGGCGGCGGCGGCGGCCGGGGCGGAGACCGCGATGCTCGGCGGTGCGGCGCTGCAATTGCCGATGTACGACCCGGCGGTGCCCGAGTTGTCCGAGGCGGCGACCACACTCATTGCACAGGTGCGGCGCTGCCAGGGGCTGATCATCGCCTCGCCCGGCTATCACGGCACGATCTCCGGCATGGTCAAGAACGCGCTCGACTATATCGAGGCGCTGCGCGGCGAACCGGCGCCCTATCTGGAGGGGCGCGCCGTCGGCTGCATCTGCTGCGCCTATGGCTGGCAGGCGACCGGCACGACCCTCGTTGCCATGCGCTCGGTGGTGCATGCCCTGCGCGGCTGGCCAACGCCGTTTGGTGCCGCGGTGAACTCGGCGCAGCCGGTGTTCGACACCGATGGCCGCTGTCTCGATGCAACGGTTGCCCAGCAATTGGCCCTGGTCGGCGAACAGGTGGTGGCGTTTGCCCGCATGCGCCAATTGGCGACGGTGGACGCATGATGGCGACCGACGATCTACCCCGCGTTCTGCCGATGCAGGGCACCTCGAACTGCCGCGATCTCGGCGGCTGGCCGACGCGCGGCGGCGGCGTGGTGCGCTTCGGCCAAGTGTTCCGCTCCGCCGAACTCAGCAAGCTCACCCATGCCGATCAGGCGCGGCTGCAGGCGCTCGGCATCGGCGATTTCATCGATCTGCGCGGCAAGCGCGAGGCGGCGGCGGCCCTGCCCCGGCTCGAGCGCGTCACCGGCGCGCGCCGCCATGCGATGCCGATCGAGCCCTCGGTCGGTGCCTCGCTCGCCGATCTGGTGGCGACCGGGCGCGCCACCGGCGAGGGGGTGATGGCGGTGCTCGCTCGCGCCTATCGCGCCTATGCGACCGATTGCATCGCCGCCTATCGCGGCCTGTTCGATCTGCTGCTCGCCCCCGCCGCGCGCCCGGTGCTGTTCCATTGCCACGCCGGCAAGGACCGCACCGGCTTCGGCGCCGCCCTCATCCTCGCCGCGCTGGACGTGGAGTGGGAAAACATCGAGGCGGATTATCTCGCCAGCGGCCGGCTCTGGCACCACGACGGCGTGAGCACCCTGCCGCCGGAGGCGGCGGCGGTGCTGCTCGGCGTGCATCTGCCGCTGCTGCGCGCTGCCTTCGCCGCCGTCGATGAGACGTATGGCTCGCTCGATCGCTATCTGTCCGAGGCGATCGGCCTCACACCGGCGCGGCGGGCGACGCTGCGCGCGCGGTTGGTGGCATAGGCCGGTTCAGCGCCCGTTTACGCTCGCGATGTAGGCGAGCGCCGTGTCGATGCTTACGACCTCGCCGTATTTCGCCTGGATGTCGAACAGATTGGCCTCGTGCGGGGCGGCGTGGCGGTCGCCCACGCAGTCGCGCACCACCAGCGGGACGAAGCCATGCTGCATGCAATCGACCGCACTCGCGCGCACGCAGCCGCTGGTCGAGCAGCCGGCGATCAGCAGCGTGTCGATGCCGCGCGCGGTCAGCGTGGCGGCGAGCGGGGTGGCGAAGAAGGCGCTGGCATACTGCTTCACCAGCACGAGATCTTCGGCCTGCGGCGGCAGTTCCGGCACGATCTCGGCCAGCGCTTCGCCCGCGACCATGCCGCGCAAGGCCGGCACCTTGCGCACGAACAGCCCGCCATCCTGGCCGTTCGGGTGATACAGCACCTTGGTATAGACGATCGGCAGGCCGCGCTCGCGCGCCGCCGCGAGCAGCGGCATCGTGGCACGCACCGCCTCGCACACCGCCGGGGCGTAGAGCGGCGAGGCCGGGTGGGTATAGGCGCGGATGAAATCGATCACCAGCACCGCCGGCCGCCGGCCCGCGCTCAATTGCCGGTCGAACACGCCCTGATAGTTCTGCTGCAAAGATGTCTCGCCCATGTTTCTCGCCCCGCTGCGCGCGCGGCACCTTGGCAGATGACAAATCCGCCGCCCGGTGGCACATCGCGCGGATGATGCAGCGCATGTCCTACGCGGTGAAGGAAATTTTCGCCACCCTGCAAGGCGAGGGCCGCCAGGCCGGGCGCGTCGCGGTGTTCTGCCGTTTTGCCGGATGCAATCTCTGGTCGGGCCGCGAGGCGGATCGCGGGCGCGCCGTCTGCCAGTTCTGCGATACCGATTTCGTCGGCCTCGATGGCACCGGGGGCGGTCGCTACCGCTCCGCCGGCGATCTGGCGGAGGCGATCACCGCCGCATGGCCGGGTGGGCGAGACCATCGCTTCGTCGTGCTGACCGGGGGCGAGCCTTTGTTGCAGGTCGATGCGGCGCTGATCGCGGCGCTGCATGCGGCGGGGTTTCGCATCGCCGTGGAAACCAACGGCACCCGATCGCCGCCGCCGGGGATCGACTGGCTCTGCGTCAGCCCGAAGGCCGGGGCCGCGCTCGCGATGACCGCCGGGGATGAGTTGAAACTCGTCTTCCCACAACCCGGCGCCGAGCCGGAGCGCTTCGCCGGTCTCGCCTTCGCCCATTTCCTGCTGCAGCCGATGGACGGCCCGGCGCGCGAGGCGAACACGGCGGCGGCGATCGCCTATTGTCTCGCCCATCCGCAATGGGCGCTCGGCGTGCAGAC
>DAHXNW010000298.1 GCA_027365195.1 Acetobacteraceae bacterium | reverse complement strand
GCGGGCCGGTGCAGGCTAAACCGAAACGCATTATACTCTGATGACACCGCCGCCGATTGGCCCGATGATCCTCGCGCTCGACCAAGGCACCACTTCGACGCGCGCGATCCTGTTCGATGCCACACTCCGCCCGCACGCCATGGCGCAGCGGGAGTTGGCGCAGATTTATCCGGCGGATGGCTGGGTCGAGCACGATCCGGAAGAAATCTGGGCGGCGAGCCTCGCCGTCTGCCGCGAGGTGCTGGCGACAAGTGCTGCACCCGTCGCCGCCCTCGGTATCACCAACCAGCGCGAGAGCGTGGTGCTGTGGGAACGCGCGACCGGCCGGCCGGTGCATCACGCCATCTGCTGGCAGGATCGCCGCACCGCCGCGCGCTGCGCCGCCATGGTGGCGGCCGGCGAGGAGCCGGCGCTGACCCGGCGCACCGGCCTCGTGCTCGACCCGTATTTTTCCGCGAGCAAGATCGCCTGGATGCTGGACCACGCCGGGCTGCGCGCCCGCGCCGAGGCTGGCGCGCTCGCCGTCGGCACGATCGAGAGCTTCCTGCTCTGGCGGCTGACCGGCGGGCGGGTGCATGCGAGCGATGCGAGCAATGCCGCGCGCACCGCACTGTTCAACATCCACACCGGCGCGTGGGATGCCGATCTGCTGCGGCTATGGCGCGTGCCGGCCTGCCTGTTGCCCGAAGTCACCGACAACGCGGCCGATTTCGGCACCACCGAGGCCGCGCTGTTCGGCACGCCGATCGCCATCGCGGCGATGGCGGGCGATCAGCAGGCCGCCCTGATCGGCCATGGCTGCCTCGCGCCGGGCGATCTGAAATGCACCTATGGCACCGGCGCCTTCATGGTCGCCAACACCGGCACGGCGGCGCGAACCTCGGCGAGCCGGCTGCTCACCACCATCGCCTATCGCCTGGGCGGCCAAATCACCTACGCGCTGGAGGGCAGCATCTTCACCACCGGAGCCGCCGTGCAATGGCTGCGCGACGGTCTCGGCCTGATCGAGAGCGCGGCGGCGACGGCAGCCCTCGCGGCGAGCGTGCCGGATAGCGGCGGGGTCCATGTCGTCCCTGCCCTCACCGGCCTCGGCGCGCCCTATTGGGATGCCGAGGCGCGCGGGCTGATCTGCGGCATCACACGGCAGACCACTTCTGCCCATCTGGTGCGTGCGACCCTGGAATCGGTCGCCTGGCAGAGCCTCGATCTGATCGGCGCGATGCGCGGCGACGGTATGGCCGATCCGCCGGCCTTGCGCGTCGATGGCGGGATGAGCGCCAATGCGTGGCTGATGCAATGCCTCGCCGATCGTACCGGCCTCCCGGTTGCCCGTGCCGCCCTTGCCGAGACGACCGCCCTCGGCGTCGCCTGCCTCGCGGCGTTGCAGGCCGGGCTTGGCGGGTCGCTCGCCGAAATCGCCGGGCGGCAGCAGCCGGATCGCTGCTGGCAGCCGGCGATGGACGAAGCGGAGCGAGCGCGCGGCTATCGCGGCTGGTTGAAAGCGGTAAGCCGGGCGCGCGGCATGCCGGACTGACGGAATTTTTACACCGCGAGATACCGCGCCCGCGCCGCCGCGTCGGCGCGCAAGGCCGCCATGCTGCCCTGCCAGACGATGCTGCCGCCCTCGATCACCACGGCCACATCGGCCAGCGCCTGAGCGAAATGCAGATTTTGCTCGGCGAGCAGCACCGTCACCCCCTCCGCCTTGAGCGCCAGGATCGCCTGCGCCATCTGCTCGACGATCAGCGGCGCCAACCCCTCGCTCGGCTCGTCGAGCAGGATCAGCTGCGGGTTGCCCATCATGCTGCGCGCAATCGCCAGCATCTGCTGCTCGCCCCCACTCATCCGCGCCCCCAGCCGCTCCGGCATGGCGCCGAGATTGGGGAACAGCGCGTAGAGCCGCGCCGGGGTCCAGGGTTCTAGACCATCGCGCGGCTTTTGCCGGCCCACTGCGAGATTTTCGGCGACCGTGAGTTCGGGGAAAATCCGCCGCTCCTCGGGCACATAGCCGATGCCGGCCCGCGCGATCCGGTGCGGCGCCGCCCCGGTGAGATCGCGCCCGGCGAACACCACACGCCCGGCGGCGGGGCGCAGCAGGCCGATCAACGCCTTCATCGTGGTACTCTTGCCCGCGCCGTTACGCCCGAGCAGCACCAGCACCTGACCCGCCCTCACCTCGAAGCCGATGCCATGCAGCGCCTGCGCCCGGCCGTAGAACACATCGAGCGCCTCCACCGTCAGCATCAATGCCCCCCGCTAGTCGCGCCGGTGCCGAGATACACCGCGCGCACTTCGGGATGCGCGCGGATCGCCTCGCCGTTGCCCTCGGCGATCAGCGCGCCACGGTTCATCACCAGAATGCGGTCGGCGAGGCCGAATACCACGTCCATGTCGTGTTCGGTGAACAGCACGGCGAGGCCGCGCGCGCTCGCCAGATCGCGCACCAGCCGCATCTGCGCCACCCGCTCGGTGGGCGCCATGCCGGCGGTCGGCTCGTCCATCAGCAGCAGGCGTGGCGCATTGGCCAGCGCGATCGCGAGTTCGAGCCGCTTGAGATCGCCATAGGCAAGCACCGCCGCCGCGCGCCCGGCTTGCGCCGCAAGCCCCACCTGCGCCAGCAGCGCCTCGGCCGCCGCCGCATGCCGCGCCGCCGCCGGCCGCCAGAGCCGCCAAACCTCGCGATGCTGCGAGAGGAGTGCGAGCTGCACGTTCTCGCGCACGCTCATCGAGGCGAAGGTCGCGGTGATCTGAAACGTCCGCCCAACGCCGAGCCGCCACACCGCGCGCGGCGGCAGGCCGGCGGTGTCGCGCCCGGCGATGTCGATATGCCCGGCGTCGGGGCGCAACTGCCCGTTCAGCATGTTGAAACAGGTCGATTTGCCCGCCCCGTTGGGGCCGATCAGCGCCAGCATCTCGCCCGCCTCGACGGCGAAGGACACGTCTCGCACCGCCTGCACCCCGCCGAAGGATTTGCGCAACCGCTCGACGCGGAGCACGCTCATCGTGCCGCTCCGGGCAAGCGCACACCGGCCAGACCCTGCGGAAAGGCCAATACCAGCACGATGATCATGGCGCCGAGCACGAAACGCCAGTAATCGGTGAGGCTCAGCAGTGTGTCATACAGTCCGGTATAGGCGAAAGCCCCGAGGATCGGCCCGCTGATCGTCTGCACACCGCCGAGCAGCACCATCAGCAGCGCATCCACCGAGCGTTGCAGGCTGATGTAGGTGGGAAACACGCTGCCCTCGGCGAAGGCATAAAGCCCGCCGGCAAGCCCCGCCGCCGCGCCGGCAAGCGTGAAGGCGGCGAGCCGCAGCCGCCCAGTGTCGAGCCCGATCGCCTCGGCGCGCAGGCTGGAATCGCGGCTGGCACGCAGCGCATGGCCGAAGGGCGCCGCGAGTACGCGGCGCAGCAACAACGTCCCCCCCGCGCACAGCGCCAGCACGAGCCAGTAGAAACCCCGCACGCCAAGCCCCGGCCAGACGCCGAGAATGCCGTTGTCGCCGCCGGTGACATCGCCCCACTGGAAGGCGATCGCCCAGCAGATCTGCGCGAAGGCGAGCGTCAGCATCGCCAGATACACCCCCGAGAGGCGCACCACGAACCAGCCGAACGCCGCTGCGGCAAACGCCGCCAGCAGCACCGCCGCCGGCAGCGCGAGCGGCAGCGGGGCGGCGAGCGCATGCACCGCGAGTGCCGCCGCATAGGCGCCGATGCCGAACCACGCCGCATGGCCGAAACTCGGCATGCCACCCGGCCCCATCATCAAATGCAGGCTGGCGGCGAACAGCATGGCGATCAGCATTTCCATCAGCACCGAGAGCGCATAGGGGCCGAGGATCAGCGGCGCGCAGGCGGCGGCACCGAGCGCGAACCAGCCGGCAAGCCGCAGCGCGCGCGGTGCCGGGCGGATGAACGCCACCACCTCGCCCACCCCGCGCCCGGCGAGCGGCCGGCCGAGCAGCCCGTTCGGCCGCAGCGCCAGCACCATCGCCATCGCCGCAAACGCCAGCACCAGGCTCGCCCGCGGCAGCCACAGCACGCCGAAGGATTGCAGCATGCCCAGTAACAAACTCGCCAGCGCCGCCCCGCTCAGGCTACCCAGCCCACCCACCACCACCACCACGAACGCATCGGTGACGGCGGAGAGATCCATCGTCAAATCGGCAGAGCCATCCGGCAAGGCGAGGATGCCGGCCAACCCCGCGAGCGCCGCGCCGAGCGCGAACACCGAGGTGAACAGCAGCCGCTGATCCACCCCCAGCGCCGCCAGCATGTCACGATCCTGCGTCGCCGCCCGCACCAGCACACCCCAGCGCGTGCGGGTGAAGCCGAGCCACAGCGCGCCCAGCAGCACCGGAAACACCGCGATCACGATCAGATCGAAGCGCGGATAGCGCGCGCCGCCGAGCAGCACGAAGCCGCGCAGCCACGGTGGCCGCGGCAGCGAGAGTTCCGCCGGCCCCCATAGATGCTGCACCACATCCTGCACCATCAGCACCACGCCGAACGTGGCGAGCAACTGGAACAGCTCCGGCGCGCGATAGATCCGCCGCAACAGGCCGATCTCCAGCAGCGCGCCGAACAGCGCCAGCGCCGCCATCGTCGCCACCGCGCCGAGCGCGAAGCCCCAGGGCGTGTGCGGCAGACGCGCCAAAATGCTCCAGCCGAGATAGGCGCCGAGCATATAGAGGCTGCCATGGGCGAAATTGACGATCCTCGTGGCGCCGAAGATCACCGTGAGGCCGGAGGCGAGGAGGAATAGCGTCGCGGCGGCGGCTAGGCCGTTCAGTGCCGTAATTAGCATGAAGGCGCGGGGCGCTGCCCCTCGACCCCGCCGGGCCTGGAGGCCCGGACCCCGTTCATCGCTGCTCCCTGCTCAAGGCGTGTTCGGGCGGAGCTTGGCGACCTCGGCATTCGAGGGCATCACGCCCGCGCCATCGACATAGCGCCAGTCCACCATCACCCCCTTGCCGTCCTTCAGCGCGAGCTTGCCGACGAAGGTGCCGAGCGTGCTCTGATGATCGATCGGGCGATACGATGCGGCGCCGAACGGGCTCGCGAAGCCGGCGCCGCTGAACCCCTCGACCATCTTCGCCGTCGCGGTGCCGCCGGCGCGCGCGATGCCGGCGGCGATCGACTGCAACAGCGTATAGCCGACGACCGACCCCATCATCGGATGGGTGTTGAATTTTGCCTGATAGGCGTCGAGGAATTTCATGTGCTCGGGCGTTTTCAAACTGTTCCACGGATAGCCGGTGACGATCCAGCCCTCCGGCGTCTCCTCGCCCAGCGGATCGAGATAATCCGGCTCGCCGGTCAGCACGGAGACCACGGCGCGCTGCTCGAACAGCCCGCGCGTGTTACCCTGGCGGACGAAATTGGTCAGATCGGCGCCGAACAGCACGTTATAGATCGCCTCCGGCTTCGCCGCCTCCAGCGCGCCGGCCACCGCCGCGGCGTCGATATGGCCGAGCGCCGGCCATTGCGCGGCGACGAATTCCACATCCGGGCGCTTCGCCTTCAGCAGTTGCTGGAACCATTTCACCGCCGACTGACCATATTCGTAATTCGGCGCGACACTCACCCAGCGCTTCGCCGGCAGCTTCGCCGCCTCCTCCACCAGCATCGCCGCCTGCACATAGGTCGAGGGACGCAGCCGGAAACAGAACGGCTGGCCGTCCTGCCAAACCAGCGCATCGGTCAGCGGCTCGCCGGCGATGTAGAGTTTCTGGTGCTGCTTGGAAAAATCCGACAGCGCCAGCCCGACGTTGGAGAGAAACCCGCCGGCGAGCAGATCGACGTGATCGGAGTCGACCAGTTCGCCCGCGAGCCGCACCGCATCCTGCGGCTTGCCCGCATCGTCGCGCGAGAGCACTTCGAGCTTGCGCCCGAGCACGCCACCGGCGGCGTTGATGTGCGCCACGGCGAGCTGCCAGCCGTTGCGATACGGCAGGGTGAAGGCCGGCACGGCGGAATAGGAATTGATCTCGCCGATGCGGATCGGCTGCTCGCCCTGCGCGCGCAGAATCGCCGGCGCCGCGAGCAGAGCGGTCCCTCCAGCGAGCAAGCCACGTCGCGTGATACGTGCCATCGAACTCATCGCAATCCGTCCTTCCCCTCGATCTGCGCCACACTCAGCCCGCCGATCCGCGGCTGCGGCCGGCCGGAATCGGTCACCACCACGGCCACCACGATCTCATCGCGTCTCGGCGCATCGGACACGCGGATTTCCATCGCATCGAAATGGCTGCGCACGAAGGCGGCATCCTTATGGCCGAGCGGCACGTCGATCGCCGCCCCCATGCCGCCGCGCTTCTTTGCACTCGGCACCAGTGCCGCGCCACGTTCCACCGCCGCACGCAGCGGGGCGCCGAGTTTCGGGTGCAGGATGGCGGCGGCGTGTTCCAACTCGCCATCCTCGCCGACGATCGCCGCCTTGCCATAGCTCTGCACCTCGCCCGGCGCGATGCCGAGCGCGCGCACCGCACGCTCGCCGAGCAAGCCGCCGAGCATCTCGCCAAGGGCGATCAGTTCCGCCAGATCCTCCACCAGCCGCCCGGCGCAGGGGTTTTCGATCACCGCGATCGCGGCCGCCTTGCGGGTGGCCGGGCGGATATCGGCGCCCCCTTCGCGATGCGTCTCCTCGACCAGGGTGAGCAGTTTGCGGATCATGGCGCGACGAGCTCCGAGGTTGGCAGCGAGGTGGCGAGGCGGCCCTGTAGCATGAAGACCGCGCCCGCGATCAGCCCACGGGCGCGCCAAGCATCGGCCAGCCGGCGCCCGGCGTCCAGCGCGGCGGCGATCTCGGCCTCGGCCAGTGGCGTCACCGCGCGGGTGACGAGACGGGCGCCGAGATCGCTATCGGGTTCCAGATCGCAGGCAGGCACACGCCAGACCGCCGGATGGCCGGGCAGGTCGCAGGCATTGCCGAGCAATGTCGCGCAGGCATCCGCAGAGGCGGCATTGCGCGCCAGCACGCTCACCGCATCGGCGATGCCGAGCGAGAAGCTGCGCCCGCCCTGCCCCTTGCCGGCACGCCCGGAGGTGGCGAGGCCGCGCGCCGGAGCGTTGGCATGCAGGGTGAAGACGCCATCGAGCATCGGCGCCGCGAGATCGCCGATCAGCCCGCAGCGCAGGCGCTCGCCGGGTGCGAGATGAAAAGCGATATCGCCGCCATTGTTGACGAAGGCACGCGCGAGCCGCCGCCCGGCGCAGAGGGCGGCGAGCACCGCATCGGCGACGGCGCCGGCGACGGCGGCCATCGGTGTCACGAAGCGATCGGCGAAGGGCGCGCAGGCCGCGTGCATCGCGCGCGCGATGGCGCCCCGAGGCGGCGGGCTCGGCAGCGGCGCGCGCAGCCCGGGCAATTCGGCGCAGAGCGCGGGCAGCATCGCCGGAAACGCCGCCGCCGCCTGCGCATAGGCGCCCTCCACCTCCTCTGGCGCGCCCCAGGCGCGGCAGAGGCAGTCGATCGGCCCGTGCTGGAGATGCAGCCGGCCATCGGCGAGACGCGCGATCTGCACGCTCACGGCAGCACCACGGCGCGCGGATCGGCGCTGCGGATCACGTCGTCGAGCGGGCGGATGCGGTCGAGATAGCCGCCGAGGGCGGCATAATCGGCGCGCGGGAGGGAAAACTCGATCGGCGCCACCAGCGCGGGCGTCGGCACATGGCCGAAGGCGCGCGCCGGCAGGCGCAGCACATCCACCATATAAGTGATGCCGCCGCCGGGCCAGACGAACACATCCGCCCCGCCGGCGGTGACGCGAATGCGCCCCGCTTGCACGCCACGGGTGAGCAGCACCGGATTCTGCGTCGCCCCGGCGCGCAGGCTGCCGCCGGCGCCAGCCATGAACAGCACGCTGCACTGTGCCGGCTCGCAATTCTCGCCGATCCGCGCGACCACCGCCGCGACCGCCTCGGGCATCGGCGCCGAGCGCGGGATCAGCGCCGCGTCCAGCACGAACCAGGCGGCGTGCTCGCCGGTGGTGGAGACCATCAGCAGGCGCAGGCCGGGCCAGGCGCGCGCCGGCTCGATTGTCTCGATGATGGCGAGCGGGTCGGCGATATCGGTGCCGCCCCAGCCCGACCCCGGCTCGGCGACATGGAAATAGCGCCCCGGCGTGGAGCGCCGGCCGCGCACGCGAATGCCGGCAGCGCGCAGGCCAAGGAAACGCCCGGCCTGATGCTCGGTGAGCACGCCGGTGATGTGGTCGTCGACGACGATCACCTCATCGGCCAGCCCCTGCCATTGCGGCGCGAAGATGCCGATGGTGGCCGAGCCGCAGCCGACGCGCATGCGCGCCTCCGCCACGCCATCGATCACCGGCGGCTGGCCGGCCTGCACGCGGACCACTGCACCGCCGTCGATGGCGAGATCGACCGCCTCGCCATTGGCCAGCGCCAGCATCGTGGCGCAGGTGACCACCCCCTCGCGCTTGGAGCCGCCGGTGAGATGGCGCACACCGCCGAGGCTCAACATCTGGCTGCCGTATTCGGCGGTCGTCACATGCCCCACCGGCTCGCCGGACGCGCGCACCAGAGCGGTCTCGGCGCCGAGATGGCGGTCGGTGTCGATCTTCACCTTCAGCCCGCAGTAGCTGAACACCCCCTCGCTCACCACCGTCACCATATCGACGCCGTCGATCTCGCTGCCAACGATGAAGGGGGCGGGTTTGTAGTCGGGATAGGTGGTGCCGGCACCGATGCCGCTCACCCGCAGATCGCGCCCGGCGATCGGGTTGCCATCCCAGACGCCGGCGGCGCGCACCATCTCGGGGCGCGCGGCGATCAGGGTCAGCGGGTCCATGCGGGTGAGCCGGCCGCCGACATTGCCATAGCGGTCGCAGGCGCCGGTGCGCCCGGCGCGGATGCGACAAAGCACCGGGCAGGCATCGCAAGTGATCACCCCGTCGGCGGGCTTGCCCGCCGCTTCCAGCGCCGATGCCTCCGGCGCGTCGGTGCTGGCGTGGGTATGCGGGCTCATCGGGCGGCCAGCAGGGCGGCGCGCAGCCGGTCGGGTGTCGCCGGCGCGCGGGTAAGGCGGATGCCGGTCGCGTGCGCGATGGCGTTGAAGATCGCCGGCGCGGTGGCGATCAGCGCCGGCTCACCCACCCCCTTGGCGCCATAGGGGCCGAGCGGATCGGCCTCTTCGATCAGGATGGTCTCGATCGGCGGTATGTCGCCGATGGTGGGGATCAGATAGTCGTGCAGATTCTCGGTGCGGCCGGGGATGAACTCCTCCATCAGCGCGAGGCCGAGGCCCTGCGCGATGCCGCCATGGATCTGCCCTTCGACCAGTTGCGGGTTGATCGCGCGGCCGACGTCGTGTGCGGCGACGATGCGCAAAACGCGCGTGGTGCCGAGGTCGAGATCGACCTCCACCACGGCGATCTGGGCGGCGAAGGCATAGCTCGCGTAGGGAATGCCCTGACCATCGGCATCGAGTGGCGTGGTCGGCGGATCGAAGCGCCCCTCGCCGCGCAGCACCAAGCCTTCGCCATCCGCCGGCATCGAAGCCAGATCGAGCTTTATGGTGCGGCCGGCTTCGCTCACGCAGAGCACGCCCGCCTCCAGGGCGATCCGCGCGTGCGGGCCGGCATTGGCGCGGCGCAGAATCTCGCCGCGCAGGGCCTCGCCGGCGAGACGCGCGGCATTGCCGCTGACGAAGGTCTGCCGCGAGGCGCTGGTCTTGCCAGCATCGCGCGTGCGGTCGGTATCGCCGGTCACCAGATGCAGCGCCGCGACCGGCACGCCGAGCGCATCGGCGGCGATCTGACCCATGATGGTGTTCGACCCCTGGCCGATATCGACCGCACCAGAGAACAGGATCGGGCGGGCGGCATGGTCGATGCCCATCACCATCGTGGAGGGATTGGGCAGGCTCGTGTTGCCGATGCCATACCACATGCAGGCGATGCCGACCCCCTGGCGCAGAGAGCCGGAAGCCTCGGCATTGAACGCCGCCGCCGCGCCGCGCAGCGCCGCCCAGCGCGGGCGCAGCGCATCGAGGCACGCCGGCAGCGCCGCACCGGCGCCGAGCACCTGGCCGCTCCCCGTGGTATCGCCGACGCCGAGCGCGTTGCGGGCGCGAAACTCCAGCGGATCGAGGCCGAGTTGTGCGGCGAGCATATCCATCAGCGCCTCGCCGGCGAGTGCCGCCTGCGGCACGCCGAAGCCGCGAAACGCGCCGGCCGGTGGATCGTTGGTATGGATCGCCGCACTGGTGCAGAGCACGTCCGGCACGCGATACGGCCCCATCGCATGCACCGGCACGCGGTTGGCAACCGTCGGCCCCCAGCTTGCATAGGCGCCGGTGTTGAAATCGCCGTGGCAGCGAAAGCCGGTCAGCCGGCCCTCGCCATCCGCCGCCGCCGCCGCCTGGATGCGGGCGGGATGGCGCTTGGTGGTGGCCGCCATGCTCTCCGGGCGGCTATAGACCCAGCGCACCGGCCGCCCGGTGAGCCAGGCGGCGGCGGCGAGCAGCGGCTGCACCGAAAGGTCGAGTTTGCCGCCGAAACCACCGCCCACCGCCGTCGGGATGATGCGCACCTGGCTGGGTGCCAGGCCGAGCAATTGGGCAATCTCGTCACGGTCCATATACGGCGTCTGCGTGCAGGCGGTGATCTCGATGCGCTCGCTGCCCGGGGCGCCCACCCGCACGGCGAAACCCGCCTCGGGTTCGATATAGGCGTGCTCGACGAAGCCGGTCTCTATGGCGATGCTGGCCCGGACCGTGGCGCTCGCCAGCGCGGCGGCCGCATCGCCGCGCGCCACCCGACCGCGACAGAGGATGTTTTCCGGCGCGTGGGCGTGCAGTTGCACCGCCTCCGCCGCCTGCGCACGCGCAAAAGTAACCGGCGGCAGCACCTCCCAGACGATCGGCACGTCCTCGTCGCGGATGGCGGCGAGAGTCTCCGCCTCGCCGAGCAGGGCGCATACCGGCTCGCCGCGATGGCGGACATGGGCCTCGGCCAGCACCTTCTGGTCCTTCCCCTCGGGATAGATGCCATAGAGATTGCCGCCCGGCAGATCGGCCGCCGTCAGCACGCGCAGCAGGCCGGGGTGGGCGGCGAGCAGCGGCGCGCAATCGCCGATTTGGAAGCGCGCATGGGCGTGCGGGCTGCGGATGGCGCGCAGCGCGAGGCAACCTTCGGGCGGCGCGGCGTCGGCGCCGAAGGCTTCCGCGCCGGTGAGTTTCGCCACGCCATCGCGCCGCGCGATCGCTGCCCCCACCGCGCGCCCGGCGGCCGGCATATCCGGCTGCGCCGTTCGCGCGACGTCGAGCACGGCGGCGATGATCATGCGATAGCCGGTGCAGCGGCACAGCACGCCGCCCAGCGCGTCCTGCACCGCCGCTTCGTCCGGTGCGGCATTGCGTGCCAGCAGATCGGCCGCCGCCATCAACATCCCCGGCGTGCAGATGCCGCATTGCGCGGCGCCATGGCGCAGGAAGGCCGCCTGCAGCGGCGCCAGCGCGCCGTCTTGCGCCAGGCCCTCGACCGTCGTCACGCGGCAGCCGGCGACGCGCGCCGCCGGCAGCAGACAGGCACACACCTGCACACCATCGAGCAGCACGGTGCAGGCACCGCAATCGCCGGCGTTGCAGCCGATTTTGGTGCCCGTGAGCCCCAGTTCGTCGCGCAGCGCATCGGCGAGCCGCCGGCCCGGCGCGCCGCGCAGCATCGCCGCGCCACCGTTCAGCGTGAAGGCAATGCCGCTCATGCCGGCACCATGCCGGCCAGCGCCCGGCGCAGCAGGGTGGCCACCGCATCGAGCCGATAGGCGGCCGTGCCGCGCATGTCATCGATCGGCAAGAGCGGTGCCAGATGCGCGCGACGCAGCAACGCGGGATCGGGGCGAGCACCGGCCAGCGCCGCTTCCAACGCCGGCAGGCGTCGCGCGCGCGGGCCGCAGGCGCCGACCGCCACGCGCGCGCGGCTGATCATGCCATCGGCGCCGAACTCGGCGACCAGCGCCAGCATGACGATGGAAATCACCAGATAGCGCCGCGCCCCGAGCTTGGCGAATACCGAACGGGAAGGCGCCACGGGCAGCGGAATATGCAGGCCGAGCAGCATCTCCTCCGGCCGCCGCGCGGTCTGGCGCGGGCCGAGCAGGAACGCATCGAGGCTCATCCGCCGCCGCCCGGCGAGGCTCGCGAGTTCCACCTCGGCATCGAGCGCCAGCAACGGCGGGATGCCGTCGGCCGCCGGGCTCGCGTTGCAGAGATTACCGCACAGCGTCGCCGTGTTCTGGATCTGCACCCCGCCGATCTGCGCCGCCGCCTGCGTCAGCGCCTCCAGCCCGGCGGGCAGATTGGCGGCGCCGAGATCGGCCCAGGTGGCGAGGCAAGGCACCCAGAGATGGTCGCCCCGCCGCTCGATGGCGCGCAGCCCGCCGAGCGCCGTAATGTCGAGGATGTCTTCCGCCGGCCCCGCCGCCACGCGGGCGGGGAAATGATCGGTGCCGCCGGCCAGGATGACCGGCCGGCGTTCAGCCAGAAGGCTGAGCGCCGCCGCCAGATCCGTCGGTCGAGAATACCCCGCCATCGTCCCACCACAATCGTTCGTACACGAATGATCTGCATGGGGCGCGGCGGCTGTCAATCATTTTCTCATACAATCGCCGGCCTGGTTCAGCTCTTACCGGCCAGCCCCTGCGCGGTGGCGAGATGGCGTTGCAGCACCGGCAGATATTTCTCGGCGAAGCCGCGCAATTGCGGATCGCCACCATTCTTGGCCTCGCGCTGGAACAAGGTGATGGCCTTCTTATTGTCCCTGATCGCGTCGATGACGAAGCGATGATCGAACTCGGTGCCAGAGACGCGGCTCAGCTTGCGCTCTTGTTCGCGGCCTGCACTGGTCGGCGCGGCCGGCGGGGTGATGCCTTTGCTCTGGGCGATGCGCGTCAGTTCGTCATTCGCCTGCGTATGGTCCTGCATCAAGGCGGCGCCGAATTGCTGCACCTGGGGATTGGCGGATTTCTGCTGTGCCATCTGGCCTTCCTGCACCTCCAGCAAGCCACCGCGCGCGGCCATCGGCAGGAAAGTGCTATCGGGCGAAGGCAGCGTGTCGGCCGCCCGGGCGCCGACAGGCGCGAGCAGCGTCGCGGCGAGGAGCAGAGGGTAGGGAAATTTGCGTTTCATACTATCATCCTTCCGTTGGAGCAGGAGAGATGCCGTTGCAACGCGACAGCGCCGTGACGGTTCACTGCGCGGCTGTTGCCGTGGCACGGCCGATGCGCTACACGCGCCGCTCGCCGGCCGTGCTTGCGGCCGGCTTGGGGTGTTTCGTCGAGTGTTGTGTCGGGCGCCGCCGCGCCGGGCCGTTGAGGAGCCAGATATGACCAGTTTCGTCACCATCGCCGCCGAGGCGCGCGAGCGGGCCGGCAAGGGTGCCGCGCGGGCGACCCGCCGGGCCGGCAAGGTGCCCGGCGTGATCTATGGCGGCCATCAGCCGCCGAGCCTGATCGCCATCGACCCGCGCGCCGTGCTGCGCGAAATCCATCGCGGTGGCTGGCGCTCGCGGCTCTATGAGGTCGCCGTGGATGGCGCCACGACCCGTGCGCTGATCCGCGATGTACAGTTTCATCCTGTGAGCGACCGGCCCGAGCATATCGATTTCCAGCGCCTGGCCGCCGGCGAGACGATCCGCGTCGCCGTGACGGTGCATTTCATCAACGATACGACCAGCCCCGGCATCAAGCGCGGCGGCGTGCTGAACGTGGTGCGCCACACGGTCGAGGTGCTGTGCGATCCGGACCGGGTGCCGGAGTTTTTCGAGGCCGATCTCGGCGCACTCGATATCAACGACGCCATCCGCTGGTCCGACCTGAAGGGCACCGAGGGCATTCCGCCCGTCATCACCGACCGCGATTTCGTCGTGGCGACCGTGGCCGCTCCCTCCAAACTGCCTGAGCCGACGGCGGAGGAGGCAGCAGCCGCGCCGGCCACCGCCGCGCCGGCCGCCCCGGCCAAGGGTGCCGCGCCGGCGGCCAAGGCGGCGCCCGCCAAGGCTGCGCCCGCGAAAGCAGCGCCCGCCAAGGCGGCGGCCAAACCGGCTGCCAAGTCTGGCAAGAAGGGCTGATCCACCGCCCGGTCGCGTGCCATGCAACTCTGGGTCGGCCTCGGCAATCCGGAGCCCGGCATGGCGCGCAATCGGCACAATATCGGCTTCATGGCGGTGGCCGCGATCGCCGCGAAGCATGGGTTTCCGCCCTGGCGACGGCGCTTTCGCGGCCTCACGGCGGAGGGCAGCATCGGTGGCGAGCGCATCGTCGCGCTCCAGCCGCTCACCTATATGAACGACTCGGGCGAGAGCGTGCAGCCGGCCGCCGCCTTTTACAAACTGCCGCCCGAGGCGGTGGTGGTGTTCCATGACGAGCTCGATCTGCCGCCCGGCTCGCTGCGCCTCAAGCGCGGCGGCGGGGCGGCGGGGCACAACGGGCTGCGGAGCCTCGACCGCTGCCTGCCGGGCAGCGATTACTGGCGGGTGCGCCTCGGCATCGGCCATCCGGGTGACAAGGCGCGCGTGCTCGGCCATGTGCTCGGCGATTTCACCCGCGAGGACGAGACCTGGCTGCGCCCGCTGCTCGATGCGCTCGCCGAGGCCGCCCCCACGCTCGCCCGCGGCGCGACCGCGGCCTTCGCCGCCGAGGTGATGCAGCGTTCAGGATAATTTTGAGAAGAAGCAAGTGCGGCACCGGCCCGCGCCTCCACCCGGCCACCCATTCAATATACTGCCGTGGGTGGCCGGGAGGGGCGCTGGCCGGTGTCGCACTTGCTTTCAAACACACACGCAGGAAAGGACGGCTAGATGGGATTCAATTGCGGCATCGTCGGCCTGCCCAATGTCGGCAAATCGACGCTGTTCAACGCACTGACGGCGACCGTCGCGGCGCAGGCGGCGAATTATCCGTTCTGCACCATCGAGCCGAACATGGGCCGCGTCGCGGTGCCGGACCCACGGCTCGCCGTCCTCGCCGCCATCGGCAAATCCGCCCGCATCGTGCCGACGACGCTCGAAGTGGTGGATATCGCGGGTCTGGTGCGCGGTGCCTCGCGCGGGGAGGGGTTGGGCAATCAGTTCCTCGCCAACATCCGTGAGGTGGACGCCATCCTGCACGTGCTGCGCTGCTTCGAGGATGACGATATCGCCCATGTGGAGGGCAGCGTCGATCCGATCCGCGATGCCGAGACGGTGGAGACCGAATTGATGCTGGTCGATCTCGACAGTCTCGAACGCCGGCTGCCGGCGCTGGTCAAGCGCGCGCGCGGCGCCGATCGGGAGGCGCAGGCGCAGGTGGCGCTGATCGAGCCGATCCTGGCCGCCTTGCAGGAGGGCCGGCCGGCCCGCAGCGCGATCGCCCCGGCGCAGGCCGTCGCCGCCAGACAGCTCAATCTGCTCACCGCCAAGCCGGTGCTCTATGTCTGCAACGTCGAGGAAGCGCATGCCGCGACCGGCAACGCCCATGCCGCCCGCGTCGCCGCCCGCGCCGCCGCCGAAGGCGCGCGCTCGGTCATCGTCTCGGCGGCGATCGAGGCAGAGGTGAGCCAGCTCGACGCCGAGGAGCGCGCCGAGTTCCTCGCCGGCCTCGGCTTGCAGGATAGCGGCCTCGACCGCGTGATCCGCGCCGGCCATGACCTGCTCGGGCTGATCACCTATTTCACCGTGGGACCAAAGGAGACCCGCGCCTGGACCATCCCGGCCGGCACCCGCGCCCCCGGTGCGGCCGGCGCGATCCACGGCGATTTCGAACGCGGCTTCATCGCCGCCGAAACCATCGCCTATGCCGACTACATCGCCGGCAAGGGCGAGAGCGGCGCTCGCGAAGCCGGCCGCCTGCGCATCGAAGGACGTGACTACGTGGTGCAGGATGGCGACGTGCTGCTGTTCCGCTTCAATGTGTGATCACTTCAACCGTTCGGGGTGACCTCGTCGAAGCGGCTGAAATCGATCTGCATCGTGCCGTCCGGCTGATGCGTCAGCACATCCTCGAAGCGGTGATCGAACAGAATCGCCTCCGGTTCGTAATTGTGGCGCGCATGCACGGTGGCCGAGGTGGTGCCGTCGATGCCGGTCATCACCACCAGAAGCTGCCCCACCATCGCCCCGAGCGCCGTTGCCGTCAGGCCATGGAGCGGACTTTGCGCGTCCATCGGGTGCATCACCGTCCAGCTCAGCCCGAACATCGGGCTGGTCTGGCGCGCGAGCGTGAGGTCGGTCAGCCGGAAATAGCTCGCCCCTTCGCTCGTCTCATAGTGTCGTAACAGCGTGAGCTTCACCCGCGCCTCGATGATCTGATTGTCGCGCAGATTGGCCAGGCGGAACATCAAGGTCGGCACGCCATCGAACGGTGTCACCAGCATGTTGCGGCTGAAAATGACGTGCGCCGTCGGCTGGGTGAATTTGGCGATGATCAGACCGGTCGCGATCGGCACCACCAGCACGCCGACCAGAATTTCGAGCGAGACGACGCTATGCGCATAGAGTGTTGCCGGATACATCTCGCCATAGCCGACGGTGGACATCGTCTCCAGGCTGAAGAAGAAATCGTCCAGCAGGGTACCCGGATGCGGCATCGCGACGCTGCCCGGCTGCAGCGCGTAGAGCACCGCGAAGACGACGTTCAGGCCGAGATAGGCGCCGATCAGCGCGGCGAAGAACAGGCTCCAGCGCAGCGTCAGAATTCTGTGATACAGATCGCGCCAGCCCTCCCGCGGGGTGCCGATGCGCACCACGCCGGAGCCGCTCATGGAACGCAGCCGCTGGCGGCGGCGGCGCGGTTTCCTGCGATAACTCGTGTCGGGTTTGGCCATCACCCGGCTATAGCATCACTCTTCCCGCTCTCGCACGCCGCCGTCACGATCAACGCATCGACGGCGAGCAGCCGCTCTCCGGTGCAGATCAGCGGATTGATGTCGATCTCGCGCAGCAGCCCGGCATGGTCGGCGGCGAAGGCGCCGAGGCGGCAGATCGTCGCGGCCAGCGCGTCGAAATCGATCACCGGGCCGCCGCGAAACCCACGCAGCAGTGCGACCCCATGCAGCCGCTCCAGCATCGCGCGCGCCTGCGCCGGGCCGAGCGGGGCGAGCTCCGTCGCGGTATCGCGCAACACCTCGGTCAGCACGCCACCGAGACCCACGACGATCAGCGGGCCGAACAGCGGATCGACCCGCACGCCGAGCAGCATCTCCACCCCGCCGGTGATCATCGGCTGCACCAGCACGCCGGCGACCCGCGCCGAGGCATGCCGCGCCTTGTCGAGAATGGCCGCATAGCCGGCGCGCACCGCCGCCTCGCCGGACAGATCGAGGCGGATCACGCCGGCCTCGCTCTTGTGCGGCAGATCGGGCGACTCGACCTTGAGCGCCACCGGACCACCGATCGCCGCCGCTGCCGCGACCGCCGCATCGGCGCTCGCGACCAACTGCTCGCCGACCACCGGCAGGCCATAGAGCGCCAGCAGCGCCTTCGCCGCATGCTCGCCGATGCTGCCGCCCCGCGCGGCGCGCAATGCCGCCGCCACCTGGTCTCGCGCCGCCGGGGAGACGGGCGAGGCGGCGGGCGGTGCCGCAGCCGCCAGCGTCTCGGCGCGCTGCTGCCAGGCGGCAAGGGTCGCGAAACAGCGATCCAGCGAGCGGAACAGCGCGGAATGCGGTGCGACCTCCGCCTCGCGCGTGCCAGGGCCTTCGAGATGCTCGTTCACCCATACATTGCAGATGATCTTGCCATGCTGCGCCGCCAGCGCATCGAGCGGCGCGATACGCCGCACCGCCGGCGCATAGGCATAGACCGATGGCACCAGCAGGGCGGTATAGGCCGGATCGGCGAGTAGCGCGCCGGCGCAGGCATTCAGGCTCTCGGGATCGGTGATCACCTGCGCCGTCACGTCGCACGGGTTGCGCGCCGAACCATAGTCGGGGATGCGTGATTCCAGCACCGCGCTGGTCGCCGGCGCCGGCTGCGGCAGCGGCACGCGATGCGCCTCCGCCTTGTCGGCGGCCATGATCGCCACCCCACCCGAGGTCGCGGCGACGGCGATGCCGCGTGCGCGTGGCGGCGGTGCCTTGGCGAAGAACGAGGCGGTTTCCATCAGCGCCTCGAACTGCTCGACCAGCACCGCCCCGGCGCGCGCGAAGGCGGCGCGATAGGCGGCGTGCGAGCCGGCGAGCGAGCCGGTGTGCGAGAGCGCCGCCGCCGCCCCGCTCTCGCTCACGGCGATTTTATGCACGATCAGCGGCTTGCCCGCATCGCGTGCGATCTCCGCCGCGGCGAGCAGCCGGCCGGGCGCGGCCATGCCCTCGAACAGACAGGCGATGGCGCCGACCGAGGGTTCCTCGGCCAGATAGGCGACGTAATCGGCCATGTCGACATCGACCGAATTGCCCGAGGTGAGCACATGGCTCACCGCCGTGCCGTGCTCGATGGCCAAGGCGAGTGCAAAGCCGAGCGCGCCCGATTGGCTGATGATGCCGATCGCGGGCCGATCCGGCGGCGCCTGCGCCGGCATCGCCGAGAAGGTCATGCCGGCGCCGATCAGGTAATTCGCCGCCCCGATGCAGTTCGGCCCGACGATTCGCATGCCGCTCTCGCGCCCGATGGCGCCGAGGCGGTGTTGCAGGGCGATGCGCTCGGGCCGCGCGGTCTCGGCGTAGCCGGAGGCGAAGATGATCGCGCCGCCGACACCGCGCGCCGCGCATTCCTCCACCACCGGCTGCACCGCCTCGCGCGGCACCAAAATCACCGCGCAGTCCGGCACCTCCGGCAGGGCGCTGAGCGAGGGGTGGCAAGGCCGCTCGCCGATGTGCTCGTAGCGGCTGTTGACCAGATCGATCCGCCCGGCAAACCCGGCGAGATTGGCGAGCACGCGGCCGCCGAACGCACCTTCCCGCGCACTGGCGCCGATCAGCGCGACGCTGCGCGGATGTAGCAGGCGGCGCATCTCCGCGTTGCCATAGGGCGGACGATACGCAGGATCGGGCCGCGCCGCGCGTGTCGCCATGAGAGTTGTGCTCCGCCGTTTCCCCTGCGCGATATCTGGCGACGGGTGCGCCGACCTGTCAATCGCGCAGGCGTGCGGTGGGTTACTCCGCCGCTTGCGCGAGTTCGGCGTGCAACAAGCCTTCCTCGATCGGCAACGAGGGATCGCGCGACCATTCGTTCCAGGAGCCGAAATAGAGTCGCACGTCCTTGATGCCGGCATTGGCGAGTGCGACCAGCGTGTTCGACGCCCGCGCGCCCTTGAAGCAATAGACCACCACCGGCGTCTCCGGCGTGATGCCCACGCTCGCGCATTCGGCGAGCACCTCGGCCGGCGCCTTCATCACCGGCCCCTGCGCCGAGGGCTTCATCATGCGGTACCACTCGATCCAGCGCGCGCCCGGCAGGCGGCCCTTGCGGGGGCAGAAATCGCGCCCGTAGGGCGAGGAGCTTTCACCGATCCATTCATCGACATCGCGCACGTCGAGTTTGATCACCGAAGCATCGGCGAGCACCCGTTTCATCTCCTCGAGACCGACGAGCAGGCTGGGGCCGGGCGGTGGGGGCGGAAAGAGCGCCGCGACCGGCCGCGCCGGCTCGGTGCTCACCGGCAATCCGGCGCCCACCCAGGCATCATAGCCGCCGTGCAGGATCTGCACGCTCGGATAGCCGAGGTCGCGCAGCAGCACATAGCCACGGCAGGACTGGCCGAAGCCGGTGTTCATCGACTGCTCGTAGAGCACCGCCGTCTGCCGCCCGGACAGGCCGGCGGCGGCGAAGGCGGCGCTGAAATGCGCCCGCATGGCGGCGATCCCCTCCGGCGTGGAGGTCGCCAGATAGGTGAAGATGTCATGGATATTGACCGCGCCGGGCAGATGGCCGGCGGCGTAGGCAGCCGGGTTTCTGGTGTCGATCAGCACCAGATCGTCGCCCGCACGCGCATCCAGCGCAGCCGGGGTGATCAGCACGCTTGCAGACATCGCAACGCTCCTTCGACGGGGGTGGGAGGAAAAGCCGTTCAGTGCGGCATTTCGGCCAGCATCTTGCGCAACTGCTTGGTCGCCGGGGTGAGGATGGCGACGAAATAGGCCTCGCGCAGCCGGCGCTGCGCGGTGCCGGTGGTGACATAGCCGCGCGCGCCGCAATGCAGCATGGCGGCATGGGCGGCTTCCACCGCCGCCTCGCCGACCTGCAGCCGCGCCGTGAGCACCGCACGCCAATAGGCCGGCCCGGTCTCGAACGGCGTCGCGGCCAGGCGCTCGACGCGGGCGATCAGGGAAGCCAGATCCTCGGCGATGGCGTCCGGCTGCTGCGGCAGATAGCGGTTGACATGGCCGAGCGAGACGCCGGCCTGGCGCATCAGCCTGATGCAACCTTCGATCAGCCCGAAGGCCATGCCGGTCTGCAGCAGCACGAAGCCGGCGCGGATGCGCGGCAGATAGGCATCGATCGGGTCGGCGAGGAGCATCGCCTCCGGCACGAACACCTCGCGCAGCCGCAGCGCATAGGTGGCACTGCCATCGAGGGCGAGGAAGCGGGCGCCGTCGGCCAGCCGCAGCCCTTCGGAATCGCAGGGGATGGCCGCCATGACGTACCGCTTCGGACGCTCCGCATCCTCGAAAATGCCGGCGAAATAATGTCCAGCCCCTAGGTTGGACACCCAGGGGAGCAGGCCGCTCACCCGATAGCCGCCGGCCACGCGCCGCCCGGTGAGCCGGATCGTCTCGATGCCGAACAGCGTCTTCATCGGGTTGGACAGCCCGGTGCCGCCGAGCGCCGCGCCGCGCGCCACGGCGGCACCGAGGCTCTGGCGCAAGCTCGCGTTCTCCGAGCAGTCGATGTACCAGGCCAGGGCATTCTGGCACCACATGCAGAAGGCGGTGGAGAGGCAATGCTCGCCGATCGCCGCCATGGCGCGGATCGCGGCGGCGAGATCGCCGCCCTCCGGCGCAAGCTTCGGCAGATGGGCGGCGAAGGCCCCTGCCCCGCCAAGGGCGCGCATCACCGCCTCGGGATAGACCCCCTCGGCATCGATGCGGCGCACCATGGGCGCCAGTTGCTGCTCGCCGATCGTGCGGATGCGTTCGAGCCAATCCCCCGTCGCCGGAGATATGGCGGAGGCATCGCCGGTGATCGTGTCGAGCATCGCGGATCTCCGTGTCAGGCGAGCGACATCTCGAGGCCGACCGGGCGGGTGAAAGTGTTCGCCACCGGCGACCAGTCCCGCGCATGGGCGATCAGCGCCTGCAACGCCGCGCGCGGCTGATCGGCCTCGAGCGTGACGCGGGCGCGCACGTCGGTGAAACCCACCGGTTTGTCGGAGGTATCACCGGTGCCCCAGACGGCGGTGATATTGAGATCGCCCTCGAGGTCGATCTCCAGCCGGGTGATGCTGATGCCGCGCGCCACCGCATTGGCGTGGATGCCGACCGCGAGGCAGGAGCCGAGAGCGGCCAATGCGGCCTCCGACGGGTTCGGCGCGGTATCGTCGCCGAGCAGCGCCGGCGGCTCGTCGATGACGTGCGCCGGCAGGCTGCGGATGAAATTCAGGTGGCGGAATTTGCCCTCCGCGACGGTGCGGCAGGTCAGCGTCTTGATCATCTGCGGATTGGCCCGCCCCTTGGCGATCAACTGCTCCAGCCCGCCCTTGTCGATCGGGGCGAGACAGCCGGTGACGGCGGTGGCGACGGGTTTCTCGGAGACTACACTCATGCGCTCAATCCTTATGCTACCGGGGCCAAACAAAACAGACCGGTTCGTTTTATGCAAGCAGGAATCGCATGCGATAAGTTCATTCGTGAGTTTTTTCAGATCGTTCTCCCATATTATGGAATAATTTTAGGCATTTGCTTATGAATTATGCATGTGGTGCCGCTTCCAGCGCGCCGCGCCCTGGTTCAGCCAGCGGTTGCGGTGAGCGAAATCCGGGCGTAAGACGAGATTTGTCCCATGATGCTCGAACATTCTTCCGCCATGCTGAACGTGCCGGGGTCGCTGGCGCCGCTCGCCTCGCCGCGTGAGCGGCTGCTGCGCGCGGCCGCCGAGATATTCTGTCGCCACGGGATCAACGCCGTCGGCGTGGATCGGGTGGTCGAGGCTGCGGGAACCGCCAAGACCACGCTCTACAAGCTGTTCGGCTCGAAGGACCGGCTGGTGGAGGCGGTGCTGGCGAGCGAGGGCAGCGCCTGGCGCGCCTGGTTCCTCGGCCGCATCGATGCCGCCGCCAGCACGCCACGCGGCCGGCTCGAACAGATTTTTCCCATCCTCGACGAATGGTTCCGCGGCGAGCAGTTCTATGGCTGCCCGTTCATCAACGCGGTCGGCGAGCACGACAAACAGGATGAGCGCATCCGCAATCTCGCGATCGCTCATAAGCATATCGTGCTGGAACGGCTGCGCGGCCTCGCCGCCGCCGCCGGTGCCGCCGATGCCATGGGCTTGGCCGCACAGATCGGCCTGCTGATCGATGGCGCCATCGTCGCCGCCCTGATCAGCCGCGACCCCGCCGTCGCCGCGACCGCCGATCGCACGCTGCGCCTGCTGCTCGACATACACCTGCCACGCGCCGACTTGGCGGGTTAGCCGCCTGCGCTCACGCGATCGTGAGTATTATTCGCTGACCGGCATGTAACCTTCTCCCCCGCTCGCGCATTGGCATTCCAGGAGAAGGAGCAAAATGCCATGCCAACCGACACGAGCTTTCACGATCAGTTGATCGCCTTGATGCCGCGGCTACAGATTCAAGCTCTGGCACTCACCCGCCATCGCGCGGCGGCGGAAGATCTGGTGCAGGATGCGGTCTGCAACGCCCTCGCCGCGCGCGAAAGCTTTCAGACCGGCACCAATTTTGCCGCCTGGATGCACCGGATTCTGCGCAACCGCTTCATCTCCAACCTGCGCCGGCGGCGCGAGGCGAGCGATATCGACGATGTGCCGGCGGGCCTGCTCGCCACCGGCGCCCCGCATGAGCACCGCCTGGCGCTCCAGGAACTCGATGGCGCGATGCAACGTCTGCCCGCCGAGCAGCGCGAGGCGCTGATGCTCTCCGTGGTGCATGGCATGAGCTATGAGGAACTCGCCGCCTCCACGGCCTGTGCCGTCGGCACGGCGAAAAGCCGGGTGTTCCGCGCACGCCGGCAGCTCGAGGCATGGCTGCTCGGCGACACGCCGGCCAGCGAAATCGCCGCCCACGAAACGCCCAAACGCGCCCCCGCGCGTCGCCGGCCCGCCACCATCGAAGCGAGCATCTGACGGCACCCGTGCGCCTCAGCCCAGACTTGGCATCTCCGCCGAGGTCATGCGGGACGCCGCGAGGTGATCT
>DAHXNW010000004.1 GCA_027365195.1 Acetobacteraceae bacterium | reverse complement strand
GCGCCGTTAGCCGAGAGTTAAGCAAATCCTGCCACACTCGCCCCGTGTCTGCAGCACGGAAGCGAGAGCGATGAGCAAAAACAGCGACAAATCGGGCAATGCGCGCCCGATCATCATCCGCAAGGAGGAGGTGGTCGCCGGCGGCCACCATGGCGGCGCGTGGAAGGTCGCCTATGCCGATTTCGTGACGGCGATGATGGCGTTTTTCCTGCTGATGTGGCTGATCAACGCGACGACCGAGGCGCAGCGCCGAGGCCTCGCCGATTATTTCAGCAAAACCAACATCTTCGCGCGTGGCACCTCGGGTTCCGGCAAGCCCTTCGGTGGCCGCACGCCCTATGAGCAGGGCAACATGGTCTCCGACCTCGGCGCCGCACAGGTGATCGCCGGCCATGCCGAGGCGGTTCCCGACGTGCAGGACGACGACAGCGACACCGTCGCCCAGGCGAAGCAATACGAGGATACCAAGAACGTCGAAGGCCCCGGCCGGCGCGATTCCGCCGGCTCCGGCTTTCAGCCGCCGGGCGCCACCACCGAGCTCGCCTCGCAGGGGGTCGGCAAATCGGCGGTCGAGGGGGCCGGCCAGGCGGCGGGCAAGGCCGCCGACGGCGCCGCCCATCCGGGCCAAGCCAAAACCGCCGCCGCCACTCAGGCAGCGGCCCAAGCAGCCGCCCAAGCAGCGGCAGAGCAGCAGGCGCGCGCGCAAGCCGAGCGCGCCGCCTTCGCGCATGCGGCGCAGGACATCCGCGAGGCGGTGAAAAACGATCCGGCACTCGCCTCGCTGGTCAAGCAGCTCGCCGTGGACGAGACGCCCGAGGGGCTGCGGATTCAGATCCTCGATGCCGAGCGCCAGCCGATGTTCGCCATCGGCTCGGCCGACCCGAACGAGCGCGCCCGGCTGCTGATCGGCCGGATCGCGCCGATCCTGGCCAAGCTGCCCGAGCCGATCTCGGTGACCGGCTTCACCGATGCCGCCCCCTATCACGGCACCGGCATGTCGAACTGGGATCTCTCGACCGAGCGTGCGAACGCGACGCGGCGCCTGCTCGCCGAGGCCGGGCTGCCCGAGCAGCGATTCCAGGGCGTGACCGGGCGGGCCGACCGCAACCTGCTGCTGCCGGCCGAGCCGCTGGCGGCGGCGAACCGGCGCGTCGCCATCGTGCTGCTGCGCAGCGTGCCGGCGGCGAAACCGGGCCCCGCCCAGCCGGCCTCCACGCAGCCGACTTCGAAGTGACCACGCCGCCATGCTGACCATCGGTGGACTGGTTTTTCTGCTCGTCTGCGTATTCGGCAGCTACGTCGCCGAGGGCGGCAATCTCGGCCCGGTGCTGGAGGCGCTGCCGTTCGAGTTCCTCACCATCGGCGGTGCGGCACTCGGCACCTTCATCATGGCGAACTCGATGCACGACGTGAAACACACGCTCGGCGGCCTCGGCAAGATCATGAAAGGGGCGGTGTATCACAAGGTCGATTACGTCGAGCTGCTGAGCCTACTGTTCTTTTTCACCCGCCTCGCCAACAGCAAGGGCGCGATGGCGCTGGAGCCGCATATCGAGAAGCCGGAGGAGAGCGCTGCGTTTCAGAAATTCCCCAAAATCCTGCGCAACCACCACGCCTCGGCGATCATCTGCGACTATCTGCGCATGGTGGGGATGAATGCCGACGATCCGAACCAGATCGAGGACGTGATGGCGCGCGAGCTGAAAAAAACGCTGCACGAGGAACTGCACAGCGCGCACGCGCTGCAAACCATCGCCGACGGCCTGCCCGCGCTCGGTATCGTCGCCGCCGTGCTCGGCGTGGTGAAAACCATGGGCCACATCAGCGAGCCGCCCGCCGTGCTCGGCGCGATGATCGGCAGCGCGCTGGTCGGCACGTTCTTGGGCGTGCTGCTCGCCTACGGCATGGTCGGCCCGATCGCCGCGCGGCTACAGGGGATCGTCGAGGAGGAGGCGAAATATTTCGAGGTGATCCGCGCCGTCATCGTCGCCCATCTGCACGGCAACGCGCCGCAGGTGAGCGTGGAGACCGGGCGCAAGATGGCCCCCAACCAGCACATGCCGAGCTTTCAGGAAATGGAGGAGGCGGTGCAGGCGGTGCAGATTTGAGGCGGGTGGTTTACTCCGCCGCCCGCGCCGCCGAGCTTTCCCACACGCGCATCAGCGTGTTCGAGGGCAGCGCCTCGTCGAGCAGTTTGCGCGCCGTCTCGATGCCGGCGACCGGCAGCAATTTGGGGTCGAGCAGGCCGATCTGCACCAGCACCGAGGCCTGATCCCAATAAATGTGCTCGTTATAGAGCTTGTCGCCGCGAAAGCGGATGATGGCGACGAGGGGAATTTCCACATAGCGCCCGCTCGGCGGCACGCCGGGGAGCATCCAGTCGATCTCGATGTCATGGGTGAAGCAGAACAGCATCTCATCGACGATGCGGTCGGCGCCGATGGTGCGGCTGACCGGCACGAGGCGGGTGTCGGCCGGCGTTTTCGGAATGAAATGATGCTGATAGAAACGCAGCAGATCGGCATAGCCGACGCCGCCGGTCATCGTCGGGATGTGATTGACATAGGGTTCCGCGACCATCGTCCCCATCGTCGCCTTGGCATCGCGCGCGCCGAATTCGAGCGCGGTGTGGCGCTCCCATAAAGCGGAAAGATCGTACACCGGCCCGATCGCCTGACGCAGGGCGGCGATGCTGCGCGAATGCGCCATCAGCGACGCCGCCTTGTCGAAACTCGCCCGCTCCGAACAATTGAAACCGTGATCGGCGCCGGGATAGACGAACACCGGCGCATCGGCGCGCCCGGCGAAGGCGGCGGCGATCGCCTGCACCGCCGGCGGCTGGATATGGGCGTCGCGCTCGCCGAAATGAAACACCATCGGACAGGCGACGGCGGCGGCTTCGTCGAGCATGGTATGGATGCCACCGCCATAATAGGCGATCGCCACATCGACGTCGCTGCGCGCCGCGAGCATGTAGGCGAGCCGGCCGCCGAGGCAGTAGCCGAGCACGCCGGCGCGGCCGGTGCATTCCACCCGCGCGCGCAGGGCGGCAAGCGTCGCCTTGGCATCGGCGACGGCCCCTGCGATATCGAGCGCGCCATAGAGCGCCATCGCCGCCGCCCGGTCCGCCTCGCCATAGCCGAGTTCCACCCGCCGCTGCTGGCGCCAGAACAGATCGGGCGCGAGCACGACATAGCCCTCCTCGGCGTAGAGATCGGCCATCGCGCGGATATGCGCATTGACGCCGAAAATCTCCTGCAACAGCACGAGACCCGGCCCGGAGCCGCTGGCCGGCACCGCCAGATAGGCATCGAAAGTGTCACCCGCGCCGTCCGCCACCGCAATCCACTGGCCCATCGCCCGCTCCCCGCTCGGTTTTCCCGTGTGTAGCCGCTCTGCGCGCGGACGTCACGGAAAGATGCATGAAAGATGCATGCCCACGGCTTGCGCGAGGGCAGCGTTGCCGCCACAACGGCGCTCATGCCAGATAGCCTGGAAACACCGCGCGCGCGCGCCGTCGTCCCCAAACACGCCGCGAGCCTGTTGGTGCTGCGCGCGGCACCCGATGGGCTTGCCGTGCTGATGGGGCTGCGCGGCGCGCGGCATCGCTTCATGCCCAACCGGCTGGTGTTTCCGGGCGGCCGGGTGGATCGGGCCGATTACCGCGCCAAATTCGCCACCCCGCCGCCGCCGGAGACGCTGCGGCTGCTGGAGAAAGCCGCGCGGCCGGTACTCGCGCACGCCCTCGCCGCCGCCGCGGCGCGGGAGTTGGAGGAGGAGACGGGCCTCTCCCTCGGCACCCCGCCGGCCCTCGGCGGCCTCGCCTATCTGTGCCGCGCCGTCACCCCGCCGGGCCAGCCGATCCGCTTCAATGCACGCTTCCTGGTGGTGGAGGAGGCCGCGGTGAGCGGGACGCTCGCCGGCTCGGGCGAGCTCGAGGATCTGCGCTACCTCACCGTGGAGGCTGCACTCGCGCTCGATCTCGCCCTCGTCACCCGGCGCGTGCTGGAGCAGTTGCAACTGCTGCTCGCCATGCCAGAGCCGGCGCGGCGCGCGCGGACAGAGACCGCCGTGGTGCGCAACCGGCATCTGGAACTCGAATAGGCGGCTACCTTATTTGAGTTTCGGCTGCGCCTTCAGCCAGCCGTCGATCACCGCCGCGATCGCCAGATTGTTCTTCTCCAGCATCATCATATGGCCGTTGCCGTGAATGCCGCGATCGGCGAGGCGGATGAAGTCGTTGGCGACGCCGGCCTTGGTGAGATACTGCGCCGTGCAGTGATCATAGGCGGCATGGTAGGAGGCCTCGCTGGTCAGGATCAGGATCGGGATACCGGCGAGCCGCGTGAGCCGGTGCGGCGAGGCGGCGAACCAGCAGGCTTGCAGCCCCGGCCCTTGCGGACTCGCCTCGCGCACCGGATCGAGCGGCGCATCG
>DAHXNW010000316.1 GCA_027365195.1 Acetobacteraceae bacterium | reverse complement strand
TGTGCATGAGCTGTGCCTCGCGCGCGATCAGCGCGGCACTCACCCCGGTTTTCAGATCGTAATTGGCGATCGCGCCGGTCCGCTCCAGATAGGCGATGTCATGCACCACGTTCACCCCCGGCGCGCCCGCACTCCATACCGGTGCGCGCCAGTCCTGGTACTGGTAATGCTTGAGGCCGGTCTTCTGCATCACCACCCGCTCGCCCTGGCGGATGGTGACGTCATAGAGCAGTGTGCCGCCGGTCTTCTGCATCGCCAGATCGTTGTCGAAGACGATATCGGTGAGCGCGCCGCCATCGGCCATGGCGCGGATATCGAGCACCATACGCAGCGCCGCCACCACCTGCGTGGTCACGCGGAGTTCGCTGGCGAGCGGGCCGCGCAGCCAATAATCCTGCGCCTTCCCCTGTAGCGCGTGCGTGAGTAGCGCATTGCGGCTGATGTGGAACGGCGTCGTCGTGCCATCCGTGCCGTGCAGCAGCAGATCGATGGTGACATCGCCACCCGCCGCCAGCGGTGCCAGATCGACCGGTGCCGAAGGCGCGGCCTCCCCGGCGATCAACATCCCGGCCAGCGAGGCACCCGAAGGCAGCGGCGGTGCGGCCAGGGTGAGAACCGCCAGACGCACCGAGCCGTCTGCATGGCGGGTTTTCACATCGCATTGCACCGGCAGGGAGCGGTGTGCAACCTCGGCCGCGAGATGACACGGCGCCGCCACCTGGCCGGGCAGAAACACCTCGCCGAAGGTGATGTCCCGCGCCGGCAGCGCCTGGCGCTGGATGTTCTGCAACAGGAAACCGACGATCTCGCCCGCCGCGTGTGGTTGCGGCACGGCTGGGGCAAAGACCAGCCCGGCCGCGCCGGCCGGTGCGGCAAACGCCATCGTGGCGGCGGCGATCAGCAAGCGGCGCATGAGCGGTTTCCTCGTCTTATGTGTGCGGCGGCGGCATCCATCGCTCAGGCATCCTCCGACCGCAAGGGCGCCACGCGAGGCAACAGGTAGGCAATACCACGGCGCCAGATCTCCTTGCGCCGCTCCGTCACTTCGGCGACGGCGAAGATCAGCGCCAAAGTACCGGGCATGAGGATCGCCCTGGTGGCCCAGGCCTGCGGCGGCCACGGCATCTGAGTGGCCAAAAACTGCGCGATCGGCAGATGCAGCAGATAGATCGAGAACGTGGCCCCCGCCGCCCAGCGGATCGGCGGCGCGAGCGCGAGCAGCGGCGCGCCGATCAGCGGCGAGGCGAAGCGAAAGCCGAGCAGTGCCACGGCAAACAGCACGCCTACCAGATAGTCCTGCAGCAACTCCGGCCGCGCGAGTGCTGCTGGCACGAAGCCGAGCCAACGATGGTGCCGCACGGCCCAGACTTCATAGCAGAGCCAGAGCCCGATCGCGGCGAGCCAGAGGCATAATCCGGCGACGGCCGAGAGGGTGATCCGCGAACAGAGGCGGTAGCAGCCGAGCCCGAGCAGCCAGAGCGGCAGCATGGCGAGGATTTTCGGCCCGGCGATCAGCCCGGCCAGCACTGCCCCGGCGACGCGCCAGCGGGCAAAAACCGCCATGCCGAAGATGACGTAATACCAGACCTCATAGCCGAGCGACCAATAGGGCAGATCGGAGCCCTGCGGGATCTGCGCGAACCAGAGCTGATTGACGAAAAATAGCCCGGCGAGACATTGCCCGAGCCTGCCGTCGGCCACATAGCCCCACCAGGGCGCATAGAGGGCCGGATCGGCGGTGCGGCCGAGCGCATCGAGGGCAAAGGTGATCGCGAGCGCCGGCAATGCGACGGAATAGATGCGGGCGGCCCGGTTGATCGCATAGTCGCGCGCGCTATGCTCGCGCTGGTCCACCGCGAAGCCGATGACGAAGCCGGAGAGGACGAAAAACACGGCCACCGCCTCGGCCATGAAGGGCCCGGCCTGCCAGAACAGCCCGCCGGTGAAGCGCGCGCCCGAGAGATGGCCGACGAACACCACCATGGCCGCGATGAACCGGGCGAGGTCGAGATAGATCGAGGTCGCTCGGTTCAAGGCGTACTCCAGAGATCCTGCGGAGCGAGACACGCCGCCGCGTTTCACGGGCGATGGTAGAGCGAATGGGACGGCGATGCCAGACATTGCGGATCGGGGTTGACCGGGCCCGCCTAGCCGGCTAGGGGCTTGGCCGTGACAAGGTGGGGCAAAAAGTGTTTCTGATAAATCCAGAAAAAATCTCTATTTTTCTTCAATCCAGACGCGATTTGTTACAATTTCATGCAATTCTTCGTCATGCGCAGACAAGCCGGAGCCGCACCATCGGCCGGTCCGATATTTTTCCAGAATGGAAATCCGCATTAGGGATTTATCAATTTATAGATTGGTATCGTCCGGGAAGACATACCGCAGGTTGTATCTCCGCCTGCTGAAAGCCTCGGTCGTTTTTCCAACCGCCATTCTGATTGGACCCGCTGATGTCGAGCTCAACCTCCCAGACGATCGCCTCGCTTCCCGCCAACACCCTGATCACCGCTCCCACCGTGCCGCAGCCGGTCGCCGGCACGTCCGACGTCGTGGGGCTGGTGTGGCAGAATAATCAGAACACCACGCTGCCCGGGCAATACGTCACCATGGGTCAGGTTTTTAAGGCCGGCGACGTGCCGGCCGGCAGCCAACTGGTCGCGATCTATCAGAACCAGAGTGGTCAGACGGTGACCGAGCCGGTGCAGATGGACGTCAAGACCACCAATGCCGATGGCTCCGCGGCGATGACGGTGCTGACGATGCAGCAGCCGACATTGGCGGCGAATTCCTCGACCGGGGTAATGCTCGCCCTGGCACCCGCCGGCACGCAGCCCGGCGCACCGGTCGATCTCGCCAGCAGCCTCGCCAATTACAACCTCAGCGTGGCCCTCAGCGTGCAGAACGCGAGCGGCGGCACCACCAATTATGCCATCAGCCCAGTTGCCGCCCTGCAGGCCGCGCTGGCGAGCGGCAACCCGAGCTATATTTTACATGGGCCGGATGCCACCGAAATGCAGGTTTCGGTGCCGGTCACCGGCTCGATGCAGATGGTGTTCAACGTCACCGCCTATGCCGATGGCACCTTCAAAACGAACGTACAGTTCGATAACAATCTGGCCACACTCGACAACGCCGCGACGCAGATCAGCGGCGGCACGCTGACCTACAACGCCACCATCAGCGAGGGCGTCACGGCGGTCGTCACGCAGAACAACATCACCCAGGCGCAGTACCAGAACTGGAATCAAGTGGTCTACAGCGGCACCACGCCGCAGGTGAACATCGTCCACGACATCAATTATCTGGAACAGACCGGCGCCATCGC
>DAHXNW010000281.1 GCA_027365195.1 Acetobacteraceae bacterium | reverse complement strand
CCGGGCGGCAACTGCCCCATGGTGCCTTCCACCTCGGGATGGCCGGCATGGCCGATCAGCAGAATGTGCCGCCGCAGCGGGCCGCCCTCGGCATAATGCTGCTCCGCCTCGCGATGCACCTTGCTGACCAGTGGACAGGTGGCGTCGAGATAGGTGAGCCGCCGCCGCTGCGCCTCCGCCGGCACCGATTTCGCCACGCCATGCGCGGAAAACACCACCGGCGCATGCTCCGGCACGGCGGCGAGATCCTCGACGAACACCGCACCCTGGCGTTGCAGTTCCTCCACCACGAAGCGGTTGTGCACGATTTCGTGACGCACATAGACCGGCGCGCCGTAGCGCCGCAGCGCCTCCTCCACCACGCGGATGGCGCGATCGACCCCGGCGCAGAAGCCGCGCGGCGCCGCCAGAACCACCTGAAGCGACGGCTTTGCTACAGCCTCGTCTGTCGCCATGCGCATCGCTCTCCCTCCGCCTGACCACCCGCTGTTGGCATATGGGATCGCGGCGGGGAATCCCAGGGTGAAAACGGTAGTGTGCCGGTTTGTAAAGCGGGCCGGTGCAGGCACACACGCATTGGCAACGTCAGGCTGGCGGCTCTTCCGCCGCCGGCCGCTGCCACGCGCGCCCCGGCGCGGCGCCGACCAGTTCGATGGTATAGGGGTGCCGCGGATGGAGCAGGATCTGCGCCGCCGGCCCGAACTCGACGATCTCGCCGCGCCGCATCACCGCGATCAGATCGGCGATCTGTGCCGCCACGCGCAGATCGTGAGTGATGAACAGCAGCGTCAGCCCCTCGCGCCGCTGCAACGCATCGAGCAGCGCGAGCACCTGCTGCTGCACCGAGACATCGAGCGCCGAGACGCTCTCGTCGGCGATGACGATGCTGGGCAGCATGGCGAGCGCGCGAGCGATGCCGATGCGCTGACGCTGCCCGCCGGAAAATGCCTGCGGCTTGCGCGCCAGCGCCTCCGGCTTCAGCCCCACCCGCTCGATCAGCGCCACCGCCCGGCTGCGCGCCTCGGCCGGCCGCGCGCCACCCAGCACGCCGGCGCGGGTGAGCATGTCCCCGACGCTGCGGCGCGGGTTGAGCGAGCCGAACGGATCCTGGAAAATCATCTGCAGCAACCGCCGCCGCCGCGTCAGCGCGGCGCCGCGCAGGGTGGCGAAATCCTGCTCGTCGATCATCACCCGCCCGCCCGACGGCTCGGTGAGGCGGATGATGGTCTTGGCGAGCGTGCTCTTGCCGGAGCCCGATTCGCCCACTACCGCGAGCGTCGCGCCCTTCGGGATGGTGAAGTTCACCTCACGCAACGCGCGGATCGGACCATAGCGCGCCGAAAGCCGTTCCACCCGCATCGCCGCCTGCGCCGACAGCGGGGCGCCGGCCGGGCGCGGCGTGAGGCTCGGGATCGCCGCCAGCAATTGTCGCGTGTAGGCGTGCCGCGGCCGGGTCAGCACCGCCGCCGCATCGCCGATCTCCACCAGCCGGCCGCCCTGCATCACCGCGACGCGGTCGGCGATATCGGCCACCACGCCGAAATCATGCGTCACGAACAGGATGCCGTGGCGATGCACGCGCTTGAGTTCGTCGATCAGCCGCAGGATTTGCGCCTGGGTGGTGACATCGAGCGCCGTGGTCGGCTCGTCGGCGATCAGCAGCGCCGGCTGCATCGCGAGCGCCATGGCGATCACCACGCGCTGGCACTGCCCGCCGGAAAGCTGATGCGCATAGGCGCGATGGATGCGCGCGGGGTCGGGCAGATGGGTGTCGGCCAGCAGTTGCAGGCTGCGCTGGCGCCGCTCCGCCGCCGGCATGGCCGGGGCGTGGATGGCGAACATCTCCTCGATCTGCTGGCCGACCGGAAACGCCGGATTGAGGGCGGCCATCGGCTCCTGGAAGATCATCGCGATCTCGCGCCCGCGCAGGCTGCGCAACCGGCGCGGCGCGGCGTGGGCGAGATCCTCCTCGCCGTGCAACATCACCCGTCCGCTGTCGAGGCGCAGCCCGCGCGGCAGCGCCCCCATCAGCGCCGCCGACAGCACCGACTTGCCCGACCCGCTCTCGCCGACGACGCAGAGGATTTCGCCACGCCGCACCTCGAGGCTCACGTCCTCGACGGCGAAGCGCCGATCCGCGCCGCGCGGCAGGGCGATCGAGACATGCTCGACGGCGATGATCGGGGCGGTCGCGGGTGTGTCCATCAGGCACGCGCCGGCGCTTCGCGCAGCCCGTCGGCGAGCAGGCTGAGCCCGAGCATCAGCGAGGAGATCGCGAGGCAGGGGAACACCACCAGATGCGGAAAGGCGATCGCCATCGCGCGACCGTCATTCACCATACCGCCCCAATCCGGCGTCGGCGGCGGCAGGCCGAGGCCGAGAAAGCCGAGCACGCCGATGGTGATGCTGGTGTAGCCGAGCCGCAGACACGCATCGACGGTGAGGGGGCCGAGCGTGTTGGGCAGAATTTCCATCACCATGATGTGCACGGCCCCTTCGCCCTGGGTGATCGCGGCGGCGATGAAATCGCGGCTGCGAATGTCGAGCGCGAGGGCGCGCACCAGCCGGAAGATCGCCGGCGCGCTCGCGAACGTCACCGCCAGCACGATGTTCACCCCCGAAGCGCCGAGCGTCACGATGATGAGGATGTAGAGCACGAGCACCGGAAACGAGAGCACCACATTGGCGATGAAAGACAGTGCACGATCGATCACGCCGCCATAGAAGCCGGCGAGCAACCCGATCGCAATGCCCACCGCATAGGCCGTGGCCGTTGCGAGGCCGGCCCAGATCACCACGGTGCGCGCGCCGAAAATCAGCCGCGAGAGAATGTCGCGCCCGAGCAGATCGGTGCCGAGCAGGTGAAAGGCGCCGCTCGCGCCACGACCGAGCGGCAGCACCAGCGGATCGCCGCTGAGCAGCGGATCGTAGGGCGCCAGCAGATTGGCGAACAGCGCGCAGAGGATCCATACCGTCACCATCAGACCGCCGATCGCGACCGTCGGCCGGCGCAACGCCGCGAGCCAGCGGCTCATACGCCCGCGCCCTGTGGCGCTGGGCGTTCGGCGCGCCGCATGCGCGGATTGAGCCAGGCATAAAGCAGATCCGAAAGAAGTTGTGTCGCCACCACGACGACCACGCTGACCATCGCGCAGGCCTCGATCATCGCGACATCGCTGTTCAGCGCCGCCTCATAGAGCAGCGTGCCGAAACCCTTGTAGGCGAAAAAAACCTCGGTCACGATCACGCCGGAGAGCAGCCAAGGCACCTGCAACATGATCACCGTCACCGGCGCGATCAGCGCGTTGCGCAGCGCGTGGCGCAGCACGATGCGTGACGGCGAGGCGCCCTTCATCAGCGCCGTGCGCACATAGGCGGACGTCATTACCTCGACCATCGAAGCACGCACGATGCGCGCCAGATAGCCGGTGGCATAGAGCGCGAGCACCAGAACCGGGAGCACGATCTCGCGCAGGCTGAAGCCCTCGGTCATCGTGCTCGCGCCCGGCAGGAGGCCCAGCCAGAAGACGAAAATTGCCGCCAGAAACACGGCACTCGCGAATTCCGGTACCGATGTGGTGAGGATGCAGAATACCGAGATCGCGCGATCGGCGAGCGATCCCTCACGCATGCCGGCAAGGATGCCGAGTAGGAAGCTCGCCGGTATCATCACCACGAGCGTCGCGCACGCGAGAATGCCGGTATGTGCGAGCCGCGCCGGCAGGATATCGATCACCGGCTCGCGATAATGCGTGGACATGCCCCAGTCGCCCCACAGGAAATGCCAGAGCCAGCCGAGGTAGCGCAGCAGGAACGGCCGCTCGTAACCGTTTTCGTGCAGCCAGAGATGGCGTTGTTCTGGTGTGGAGAATTGCCCCAGCACTTTCACCGCCACCTCGTCGGCATTCACCTCCAGCATCAGATAGACGATGCAGGAGACGGCGAGCATGACACCGACGATCTCCGCCAGCCGCACCCCCCAGCGCCGCGCCATCCACCGACCTCAGCTGAGCCAGACGGTAAACAAATCGAAATAATCTGCCGGATTGAGCTTGTAGCCATGCACGTTCTTCGCCGTTGCGGTGAACGGCGCGGGGAAATACGGCTGTACCATCACCGCATTGTCGCGCAGAATCTGCTCGACCGCTTGCATCGCCTTGCTCCGCTCGTGCGGATCGAGAATGGCGGAGGCGTGATCGAGAGCAGCATCGAAGGCGGGGCTGTTGAAATGCGTCTCGTTCCACGCCGCACCGCTGCGGTAGGCGAGATCCAGCGTCATCACCGCGAGTGGACGATGCGCCCAATACGTGACGCCGAAGGGCACCTTGTTCCAGATCGGCCAGTATTCCGTCGCCGGCAGCACGTCGAGCGCGATACGAATGCCGGCTTCGCGGCAGTTTTGCTGCAGCACCTGCGCAGTATCCTGCTCGTAGCGGCCCTGCGTATTGCCGAGCACCAGCTTGATGTCGATACCGTCCGGATAGCCTGCCTCCTTGAGCAGCGCACGCGCCTGTGCGACATCACGCTGCATTGGCGGCAGGGCGAAATACTCCGGCTGGATCGGCGAGACATGATCGTTCTGCGATACTGTACCCTGGCCGCGATAGGCGAGATCGAGCATCTGCTTGTTGTTCGCGCTGAGCTGTACGGCGCGGCGAATGCGGATGTCGTCGAATGGTTTTTGGTCCACCTGCATGCGCAAACACAGGGTTTGCGCCGAACTTCCGGTCAGCAGAACGGCATTTGGAATCCGCTTGACCAGATCGACCTGTTCAATGCTGAGCTTGTAGAGGATGTCCACCTGGCCGGCGGCCAGTGCCGCCACCTGCGCCGAGATGTCGGCGCCGAGATCGATGAAGTGGATTTCATCGAGATAGGGTGCTGTCCCCCAGTAATCGGCGCGCCGCTTGAACGAGGCGCCCTGGCCGACGGCGAAATGCGTCATCGTATAGGGGCCGGTGCCGACCGGATGCTTGGGCCAATTCGCCCCGGTGGCATCGAAGTCGCGTGGCAGGATCGGGCAGGTATAAGCGAACAGCATCTGCGGCAGCGCCAGCATAGGCCGGCTGAGATGCAGCACCACCTCGTGCGGACCGACGATTTCCACATCCTGCACCGAGGCGAAACTGGTCTTGTTGGAAGATTTCGAATCAGGCGCAATCCAGCGTTTGATCGTATAGGCGACATCGGCGCTGGTGAACGGCACGCCATCGGACCATGTGATGCCCTGGCGCAATTTGAAGCGCCAGGTTTTTAAATCCTCCGACGGCTCCCAGCTCTCGGCAAGATAAGGATGGGTGACATTGTCCGCATCGACGCGGGTGAGGAATTCGAGGCTGTTGCGGAACAGATTGGACGATTCGATCCATGCCACGGTGGACGGATCGGACAACTCCTGTATTACCGAGGCGAACCGCAGGCTGCCGCCACGCTTCGGCGTCTCGACCGCGGCGGACGCCTCCTTGGCACCGAGCACACTGGCGGCGAACGCACTCGCGCTGGCAGCGGAGACGCCGAGCCAGCTGACGCTGCGCAGGAATTCGCGTCGATCGAGACGGCCTTGCAACAACCCGTCGGCGAGTTCTGCCACGCCGCGATGCAGCCGGCTGCCGCCGTTATTGCGTAGACCCAACATCTCCCACCCTCCTTCTGTTTTAAAACCCATCCATCGTCAGCCGATCCGCGTGCGCGCCAGCCTTTCCTCATGCAACGCATAGCCCATGCCAGCACTCGACGGAAGTTTAATGGTGCCGTCGGTATCGATGCGGAGCGGCTCGGCCATCATGTAGTCGCGCCGGTCGGTATCCCATTCCGGCGGATCGTAGGGATATTCGAGGAACGGCGCATCGGCGAGGCCGGCGGTGAGATGCGCATTCGCCAGCACGCCCATGCCGTTGGTCCAGGTGTGCGGCGTAAAAATCAGATTATGCTCCTGCGCCATCAGTGCAACCCGGCGCAGCCCGGTGATGCCGCCGACGAGCGCCGCATCGGGTTGCAGCACATCGAGGCATTCATCGGCGATCAGATCGCGGAACTCATACAGCTCGCGCGTCATTTCGCCGCCCGCGATGCGCACGTCGAGCGCTTCGCGCAGCCGGCGCATGCCGCGGCGGTCGCCGCGATGCAGCGGCTCCTCCATCCAATAGACGCCGAGCGGTTCCAGCGCGCGGCCCACCGTCAACGCATCCTTGAAGCTCCACGGAGGATAGATGTCCTGCGGCTGGCGCCAGCCCTGGTTGCAATCGACCATCAGTTCCATGCGCGTGCCGATCCGCGCGCGTACCTCTTCGAGCGCGCGAATGTCCTCGCGCCAGTCGCCACGTTGGAAGCGGATTTTCATCGCCGTGAAGCCCTGCGCCAGATAGCGTTCGGCGGTTTCCGCCATCGCCCCCGCATCGCGTAGTGTCCCGGAGGAGGCATAGGCGCGTACCCGATCGTGCAGCCCACCCAGCAACTGCCACACCGGCAGACCGGCGATCTTGCCGGCGAGATCCCACAGCGCCAGATCGAGCGGCCAGCAGCGGCCGTAATGAAAACTAATGTGGTTGAGCACGCGGAAATGCCGCTCGATCGCCAGCGGATCCTGGCCGATGAACAAATGCTCATGGCCAGCAAAGCCCAACATCAGATCACCCGAGCCGAGCCCGACCGGCCCCTCATCGGTCTCCACCCGCACGATCGTCGCATCCCAATGGTGCCGCGGTTTGCTGTCCCAACTCGCGTAAAAGGGCGGCGAGAACGGCAGTCGATGCTGGCTCACGGTGATTGCGGTGATTCGCATCCGATCAAGCCTGTGTCAGGAGAATTTTGGCAAAGCGCCGCGCGTCATCTGGGCCTGGCGTGCGGTGGTTCGACTGCCACATCGGCAAATTCTCGGGCGCCATCATCTGCTGTGCCAGTCGCTCTGCGGTAATCGTGTCATGCCCCTCGCCGGCGAGCGAGACCTTCACGCCTACCCCGCGTAGCAATCGCTCGAAGGCTGCCGGCAAGGCGGCCGCGTCATGCCCGGCGCCGAGCGCCTCGGCGACGGCGGCGAAGCGTCCGTGCGGATCGTGCTCCACGTTCCACGCAAGTGTCGCCAGCACCGCGAGACCCACCGCGCGGCCATGGTGCACAGGACGCAACGAAGCGAGTGCATGGCCGATATTATGCGCGATCGCCGTGCCGGAATTGTCGATGCCGATGCCGGCGAGACAGGCTGCCCATTGCATGCCGGCGCGCGCGGTGACATCGTCGGGCTGCGCCACCGCGCGCGGTAAATGCGCCGCCACCAGACGGATCGCTTCCAGGCAATAAAGATCATTGGCGGCGAAGGCGCGCGCATTGGTGCAGGCCTCCATCGCATGCACCAACACGTCGATGCCGGTCGCTGCCGTCATCGCCGATGGCAGGCCGAGCGTCAGCAGCGGATCGAGCACCACGTGGTCGGGCTTGAGTTCTTCGCCCCAGAGCCAGATCTTGTTGCCATCGTCCCGCGAGGCAACCACGGTGCGCGTGGTCTCCGCGCCGGTGCCAGACGTCGTCGGAATGCAGAGTTTGGCGAGTGAGCCGGGCGGAAACGGCACGGCGCAGAGCGCATAGGCGCTGGCCGGCGCCGTGCCGGCCGCCACGGCCGCCGCCGCCTTGCCGACATCGAGCGCCGAACCGCCGCCGAGGGCCACCACCACCCCCGCCGCCGAGTGGCGCGCGAGGGCGGCGGCGGCGTCGATCTGCGCGCAACTCGGATCGCTTTTGAAATCGGAAAACACCGCGACGTCGACGGATGCTTCCCGTAACGCCCCGACCGCGCGCTCGATCAGCCCGAACGGCGCAAGCCCCGGATCGGCGACCAGCAGCACTGTCTTGCCCCCACCCAGACGACGCGCCACCTCGCCGATCCGCGCCAGCGCTCCCTCACCCTGCACGATGCGCGGAACCCGGTCCAGATGCCGGTCGCTCATCAGCCGGCACCCGGATGTTGCAGTTCGGCGCTCAGGCGTTCGCAATACCAAGTGTCGAAATTCTCCACCATGTACTCGGTGGGCGAGAGCGGCCCCGGCTCATAAGCGGGGTCGCCGATGCCGGCCTGCGCCCAGGCGACGAAATTGCCGTCTTGCGCGTTGGTCGCCTGCCAGACTTTGGTGAGTGTATCGATATCGTAATCGACGCCCTCGATTGCATCCTTGTGCACCAGCCACCGCGTGCATACCAGAGTGCGATCGGCGGCGAGTGGGAAGACGGAAAAAGTGACAACGTGATCGCTGAGAAAGTGAAACCAAGAATTCGGCTGCAGATGCACATGCTGGGTGCCGAGGCGCATGGTGGAGAATGGTGCGACCGGCTTGCGGCAGGCGGCGCGGGTATCGAGGGTGAAGGATTCGCCGGCCTCCGCCATCGCCAGACGTTCGACACGAAACGCCGTGGGCCGCCCTTCGAGTTGTTCGATCGGCCGCCAAGGCAGGCCGTTCGCCTCCCAGATCGCCTCGAATTCGGCCTGCGTGCGGGTGAAGAGTTCGTACTGCGCGCGATCCTCTGCAGTAACGTCCTCGGCGCTGTAGCCGAAGAAATGAAACAGCGATTGCAGCAACTCGGGATGGTTGCCGCAGTGGAAGCACTCGCGGTTGTTCTCGATCGTGAGCTTCCAGTTGCCTTCCTCGATGATCTCGCTTTGGGCTGCGATCTTCAGATCACTCAGCCTGTGCGGCGCGATATAGGGGCCAACCTGGCGCGCCATGTCGTCGAAATCCTCTGGCGGCGCATCGGCGAGGCAGATGAAGATCAGCCCCTCCAGGCGGCGCAGATGTACCGGCTTGAGGCCATGGCAGCGCGGATCGAAATCCGGCGCCATGCTGCCGGTATGGATGAGATTACCGGTGAGATCGTAGGTCCAGTTGTGATACGGACAGAGTAGATTGCCGACGAAGCCTTTCGGCTGATTGACGATGCGCGCGCCGCGATGGCGGCAGACATTGTGGAAGGCGCGAATGTCCATCGCATCGTCACGCAGGATCACCACCGAGGCAGCGCCGATCGCGACGGTGATGAAATCACCCGGCTCGGGAACGTCCGGCTCGACGGCGACGAAAATCCAATGCCGCGCGAAGATCAGCCGCAGGTCGAGATCGAAGATCTCCGCACTGGTATAAAACGGGGCCTCCAGCGGCCGGCCTTTGCGGCGTCGGGCCAGCAGATCGGCGATGTCGTTGCGAAAGATCTGGTTCATGGCGGCCTCCGGTCGGAACGCTCAGCAATCCTTGAGCAGGCGTAACGCATCATAGATCGCGGCATGCACGTTGCGGCTGCTTACCGCATCGCCGATGCGCAGCAGGCGAAAATGCCCATCGGGGTTGCGCACCACGCTCTGCGGCGCGCCGGCGAGCAGGGCCGTGTAATCCACCTCGCCGAGATTGAGCGAATGCGGCAGCAGCGCTTCGTACAGCGACAGATCGGGCAGCGTGCCATGCTCGACCACCACCTGATCGACGTGGCGCTCCACCCGCTCCGGCCCGTGGTCGCTGCCGAGCACGGCGCAGAGCGCATTGCCCTCGCGCCGCACCGCGAGCAGGCGGGTGCTGATGCTCACCCGCACGCCCAGCCGATGGAACGCTTTCGCGTAGAGATGATGGTTCATGCCGCCCATCTCGACGGCGAAAAAACGCTCCGGTGTGACGATTTCCACCGTGCTGCCGGCCTCGGCGGCAAACTCCGCCGCTTCCAGGGCGGGATGGCCGGCGTGGTCGTCGAACACCAGCACCCGCTCGCCCGGTGCCACCTGGCCGGAGAGGATGTCCCAGCTCGACACCGCCAGTTCGGCACCGCGCTCCAGCCCCTCGGTATTCGGCATGCCGCCGGTCGCCAGAACCACGATATCGGGCGCTGCGGCGAGGATGTCGGCCGCCTCGACGTAGCGGCCGAAATGGCAGCGCACGCCGAGGGAAGCGAGGCGCTGCATGCGCCAGTCGATGATGCCGGCAAGTTCGCGCCGGCGCGGCAGCCTTGCGGCGAGCAGCAACTGCCCGCCCGGTTTGTCGGTCGCCTCGAACAGGCTCACCCGATGGCCGCGCTCGCCCGCCACCCGCGCCGCCTCCAGCCCGCCCGGACCCGCGCCCACCACCACCACGTGGCGCGGCGTCGCGCTGCGGGCGATGACATGCGGCATGCTCGCCTCGCGCCCGGTCGCCGCATTGTGGATGCATAGCGCATCCCGTCCCTCGTAGATACGGTCGAGGCAATAAGTGGCGCCGACGCAGGGGCGGATGTCCGCCTCGCGCCCCTCCATCAGCTTGCGCGCGATATGCGGGTCGGCAATGTGGGCGCGCGTCATGCCGACCATGTCGAGCTTGCCGGCAGCGATCGCATGGCGTGCCGTCGGCACATCCTGGATGCGGGCGGCGTGAAACACCGGCATGCCGCTCACCGCGCGCACTTCGCCGGCGAAATCGAGATGCGGCGCCGATGGCATGCCCTGAATCGGGATGGTGTCGGTGAGCGCTGCATCGGTATCGAGATGGCCGCGGATGACGTTGAGGAAATCGAGCTTGCCGGTGGCGGCGAGCCGGCGGGTGATCTCCAGCCCCTCCGCGCGCGAGAGGCCGATATCCCACGCCTCATCGGCGACCAGCCGGGTGCCGACGATGAAATCGGGCCCCACCGCGGCGCGCACCGCATCGAGCACGCGCCGGAAGAAGCGCAGCCGGTTGTCGAGACTGCCGCCGTACTCATCGGTGCGGCGGTTGGTGGCGGGGGACCAGAAATTATCCAGCAGATGGCCATAGGCCTCGATCTCGATGCCATCGAGGCCGGCGGCCTGCATGCGTTGGGCGGCGGTGGCGAAATCGGCGACGATGCGCTCGATATCCCAGCGCTCGGCGGCCTTTGGGAAGGAACGATGCGCCGCCTCGCGGATCGGCGAGGCGGCGAGGATGGGCAGCCAGTCGCCGCTGGCATAGCCGGTGCGGCGGCCGAGATGGGTGAGCTGGATCATCACCGCCGTGCCATGCGCGTGGCATTCGTCCACGAGACGCGCCATCCAGGGGACGATCTCGTCCTTGTAGGCGAGCAGATTGCCGAATGTCGCAGGCGAGTCCGGCGAGACGACGGCGGAACCGGCGGTCATCGTGAGCGCGATGCCGCCGCGTGCCTTTTCCACGTGATAGAGCCGGTAGCGATCGGTCGGCATGCCACCCTCGGCATAGGAGGGTTCATGCGCGGTGCTGATCAGCCGGTTGCGCAGGGTGAGATGGCGCAGTTGGAAAGGTTGCAGCAGCGGATCGCGATGCAGGCTCATCCGGCGCGCGTCTCCTCTCCGGCCGCGGGACAGGAATGCGATGCACCCCCTTGACCGCCAGTTTTGCGCCTGCTGGTGCCGCTTTGTCGATGAACGAAATCGACATAAGGTCAGCAGAAACCCGCCGCGTTATGTCTCCGCCCGCACCGGCCCGCACCTCACCGGCCACCCATTCCGTTTGCCGCCGTGAGTGACCGGGTGGGGGTGGAGGCCGGCGTCGCCCTTGTTTTCGTATCAAGCATTAGAGTTCGCTTAACCAATCGGCGCGATACTGGCCTCTCGCAGGGCTTCAGCCGATGGATTACCGCCGCTCTCATGACCGAGCATTCAGAACGTCTGCTGCTGCCCGCCGGGACGACCTTGTTCGTCGAGGGCGATCCCGGTGACGTCGCTTATCTCATCAAGCGTGG
>DAHXNW010000279.1 GCA_027365195.1 Acetobacteraceae bacterium | reverse complement strand
TGCTGGCAGGTCTATCCCGAGATGCAGATCGATGCGGGGTTCGCCGATAAGCTCGCGGCCGCCGGGATGACCCCGGCGCATCGCCTCTATTTCCTCTGTCGCAGCGGCGTGCGTAGCCTCGCCGCCGCCGAGGCGGCGCGGTCGGCGGGCTATGCCGCCGTGTTCAACATCGCCGACGGCTTCGAGGGGCCGCTCGATGCAGCCGGCCATCGCGGCACCCGGGCCGGCTGGAAGGCGGCCGGCCTGCCGTGGCAGCAAAGGTAAACGCATCCGGCTCGAACTGATTGCATGGCAGCCATGAGATAATGCACACTCCACCAAATTACGGAGGAGGATCGGATCATGCTGCGCAGGCTCATTCCGGCGTTCGTCGTGGCAACCGCGTTGCTGCCGGCGGCACCAGTCGCCGCGTCGCCCTATAGCGCCCTCTATGTCTTCGGCGACAGTCTTTCGGACGCGGGGAATGCCTACATCGCTACACAGAAGGTGCCGCCGATCCAGCCGGTCTCGCCGCCTTATTACCATGGCGTGTTCAGCAATGGCCCGGTCTGGGCGCAGGATCTCTCGCTCTCCCTCGGTCTTCCGCCGCTGACCGCGAGCCTCGCGGGGGGCACCGATTTCGCCTATGGCGGCGCGCAGACCGGCACCACGCCGCTGCATACCGCTAATCGGACCGATCTGCCGGCGCAGCTCACGCAGTTCCAGAAAGCGATCCCCAAGCCGGCGCCGAATGCGCTCTATACGCTCTGGATCGGTTCGAACGATCTCTTCGCCGCCCTCTCCGCCCTGGGCGCCGGCACGCTCACCCAGGCCGGCGCAAAGACCGATCTCGCCGCCGCGGTCGCCAATGTGGACCAGTTCGTCGCCGGCCTCGCGGCCGATGGGGCGAAAAATCTGCTGGTTTTGACGGTACCCGATCTCGGCGTGACCCCCGCCATCCGCGCCGAGGGCGCGGTTGCGATGCAGACCGCGAGCACTCTGGCGGCCAGCTTCGATACCGCCATGGTCGCCTCGCTGGAGGGCATCGCGCAGGCCGATTCTCTCAACCTGCATCTGGTCGATACCTATTCCCTGCTCGATGCCGCCGTCGCCAACCCGGCGCAGTTCGGCTTCAGCAACGTGACCGCCCCGTGCTGGACCGGCTCGCTCACCAGCGCCAGCTCTGGCACGCTCTGCGGTTCCTCCATGGCGGCGCAGAACCAGTATCTGTTCTGGGATACTGTGCATCCGACGGCCGCCGGGCAGTTGCTGGTGGCGCAGGCGGCTGAAAACGCGGTGCCGGAGCCGGGTAGCCTCGCCCTGTTGGCGAGCGCGCTGGTGGCCCTTGCCCTCCTGCGTCCGCTCACGGCGGGGTTTCGCTTTGCGCCATCGGCAGGCCGGCGGCGGCGCGCTGCCGACCGGGCAGCGTAGGCACCCAGGGCCGCACCCCGCGTTCCTCCCGGTCCGACCGGATCTGCACCCCCGCCGTGCCGAGCCAGACCGCATAGGCGCCATTGCGCCAGACGCTGAACCGATCGATCACTGGCACGCCGGCGCCGTCGCAACGGCCATGCAGCGGCTCGGCGGCGAGGATCACCGCGCCACCGGCGCAGGATGCTCCCGCATCGGTAAGCAGCAGCGCCGCCACGGCATCGGCGCGCGGACGCAGCACGCAGGCGCCTGCCTCGCAACCAACCACCGCCGCCGTCCTCGCCGGTAGCCGATCCCAATAACGCTCCCACGCATCGAGGGTGAAGCCCGATGGCGGCCCCCGGCTCGACACCCACATCGCCTCCGGCGTGCGCAGCGCGATCAGCCGCGCATCGGCCGAGACCAGCACATCGGGCGGCCGCGCGGCGAGCGGCGAGAGGAGGCCGAGCACCAGCACCGGCAGCCCGACGAGCCGCAGCCGGCTGCGCCACAACCCCGCCCAGGCCATGCCGAACGTCACCAGCAGCAACCCCCAGAGCGGCAGATGCGCGACCGGCAGCGTCGCCGCCGGCCAAGCCGACACCCCACGCGCCACCCACAGCACCACGGCAATTCCCCAGCCCATCGGCCATAAGGCGAGCCAGGCCAGCCCGAACGGCATCAGCGCCAGCGCCAGCATCCCCGCCGGCATCACCCAGAACGCCACCAGCGGCACCGCCAGCATGTTGGCGACGATGAAATAGATCTGCACATGGCCGAAATGATAGGCCGCGAACGGTGCCGAGGCGGTGCCGGCGAGCAGGCTGGTCAATCCCAGCGCCACCACATGGGAGAGAATACGCCGCCCTGCCCCGCCCTCGCCATGCAGGCGGCGCAGCCAGGGGCGCAGCAGATCGTAGCCGACGATCAGTGCCAGCACGGCGGAAAAGCTCATCTGGAAACTGACGCCGGTGATCTGCGCCGGTGCGATCGCGATCAAGGTCGCGGCGGCGAGCGCGAGGCCGCGCAACGAGAGCGCCCGCCGCCCGGCGAGCAGGCCGAGGGTGACGAGACAGGCCATGGCGAAGCTGCGCATGATCGGCACATGCATGCCGGTGAGCAGCATATAGCTACCGCCGCCGGCGAGGGCGATCAGCCCGGCGATCTGCTTCACCGGCAGCCGCAGTGCCGCCCACGGCCAGGCCGCCAGCGCCAGTCGGGCGAGCGCCATCAGCAGACCCATCACGATGCCGATATGTAGACCGGCGATCGCCAGCAGATGGGCGAGGCCGGAATCGCGGAACGCCGCGCGATCGGCCTCGGGGATCGAGGAATTGATGCCGGTGAGCAGGGTGCTGGCGATGGCGCCCTCGGCACCGGGCAGCACCCCGGCCACGCGCCGGGCAATCGCCTCGCGCAATCCCTGCACCTGCGTGCCAAAGCCCGTGCGCGGCGCCCGCCCAACCAGCCGCACCGCGCCGAGCGCATAGCCATAGCCGCCGAGGCCGGCGAAATAGGCGTCGCGCTGCAAATCCCACGCCCCCGGATAGGCCGGCGGCGGCGGGATGCGCAGCATGGCGCGCAGCGCGATGCGATCGCCGGCGGCAAGCCCCGCCGCATCGTCGCCACGCAGGCGGATGCGCACGGCGCGCGCCAGCACGGGCGCGCCATCGAGCTGCACCGCCGTGAGCAGCACCCGTCCGCCCTGCACCAGCGGCTCCACCGCGCCCACCACGCCGCTCACCTGCACCGCATGGCGCGGCAATTCCAGCAGAGCCGGCGCGCGCGCCGTCGCCGCCTGCGCCAGCACGAAGCCGAGAGCGAGCGCCGCAAGCCCGGCGAACAGCCCACGCAGCAGCAATAGCCGACGCGCCAGCACGAAGCCGAGCGCCGCCGGCAGCAGCACCGCCATGCCAGCCCAGGCCGGCGGCTCGACATGGGCGGCGAAATAGAGCGCATCGCCGGCGCCGAGCAGCACCGGCAGCCACAGCGCGAAGCGGCCGTATTCGGCATCGAGCAACGCATCGCGCAGCGCCGCCACATGCTGAGCACCCCCGCGCGCAGCACCCAGCGCGAGGCCCATCCCGGTGCGGTGCATGACGGCGAAACCCTGCTTCACGTCAACCCCCGGTTGCCGTTGTGCCACAAA